>JANYBE010000174.1 GCA_025360945.1 Rhizobacter sp.
AGTACAAAGGAAGGCCGCTGAGCTCGAGCGCCAACTCGCCACGCTCACCGGCCACCAAAGCGCCCGCGTCAAGCCTTACGGCAAGCATCTGCTGATCCAGATGCACCGACAGGGCGGTGATGACACCGACGACAGCGCCGACACCATCGCGCGCCTCACCGAGCTCGGGCGCAACTCCTACTCCTCGGCATTCCGCAGCCACACCGGCCGTTGGGAGCCCCTGCCCGGCACCGGGGACCTCGCCACAGTCGCCGACTTGGTCGTCTCTCTGCTCGGCCCTTACTTCGAACCTAATACATAAAGCTATTTACGGGATGTTGTACTAGGCTTTCAAAAAGTTCAGCTTCGCCGCGCCCGCGCTGCCGGGGAACACGCCGGTGTCAAGCGCGCCGCTAGGCGTGCGCGAGCTTAACTATGCTAGGCGACATTTGGGGGCAGGCCATCACCGCACGGCGCATCCGCCGGCCCGATTCTGCGCGGTGAGCCCATCGCGCGGATCGCCGCCGACGACATCGAGCGAGGCGCCTTCCGAGACCGAAGCGGTGTGCGGCGATCGCGGCCCGGAGGCTGGGCGGGCTAAACATGGCGGTTTCTCCGACGCCGCACCAGCTGCGCGTCAACACGCTGTGTGGGCGCCGTGAAGAATCGTTTCCCCGCACGCCATGGTGCGCAGGGATTGCACTGAAGGCTCCTAGCGTTGCAGGAGCAGATTCACCGCAGCGATGTCGTCTGCCGTCAGTCGTCCGGACGCTTGGCGCAGCTTCAGCCCGGCCATCACGACGTTGTAGCGTGCCTGGGCCAGTTGCGCCTGGGTGCTGTAGAGCTGCGCCTGGGCGTTGAGCACGTCGATGTTGACGCGCACGCCGACCTTGTAGCCGAGTTGGGTCGCATCGAGCGCGAGCTGGCTCGACGATTCGGCGGCTTCGAGCGCCGCGACCTGCGCGGCGCCGGAGCGCACGCCGTAGAAGGCGGTGCGGGTGGCCTGCTCGACGCCGCGGCGCGCGGCGGCGAGGTCATCTTGCGACTTGGTTTCGAGCACCAGCGTTTCCTTCACGCGGTTCTGGATGGAGTAACCGGCGAACAGCGGCAGGGTGAGCGTGACCGAGACGCCCGCGTTCTTGGCCGAGCTCGTCGAGTCGTACGCAAACGGCACGCCGGCAGCGTAGCCCTGAGTCGAGGAATGCCCGCGCCCGACGTTGGCGCTGAGGCCAACCGTGGGCAGATGTCCGGCCCTGGCCTTCTCGGTCTCGAGCTGTGCGATCTCGAGCGCCAGGCGCGCTTTGAGCACCACCGGGTGCTCGGCATCGCCGCGTGCGACCCAGTCTTCCAGCACGCTGGGCACGACCGGAGGCAGCTGCACTGGCACTGCGAGCTGCTTGGGCGTGACGTTGACGCGGCCGACGAGCTGGTCTAGCGCGATGCGCTTGTTGATCAGGTCGTTGTCGGCCACGATCTCGGTCGCCCGCGCCAGATCGAAACGGGCCTGGGCTTCACGCGTGTCGGTGATGGTCGCCGTGCCGACCTCAAAGTTGCGCTTCGCCGATGCGACCTGCTCGGAGATCGCGGTCGAACTGCTGCGCGCGGTGGCGAGCGTGTCCTGCGCTGCGAGCACGTCGAAATAGGCCTGCGAGATGCGGATGATCAGATCTTGCTCGGCGGCGGTGAAGTCGGCGCGGGCCACGTCGAGGGCTTTCTCGGCCTGCGTGATGGTCTTGTCGTTGGCGCGGTTGAACAGGGTCTGCGTGGCGCTCACGGTTGCGCCGTACTGGGTCGTGTTGGCGCTCTCCGTGTTCAGCGCATCGGGTGTGCTGCTGGTCGAGCGCCCGCCCGAGATACTCAGCCCGACGCTCGGGCGGCGCAGCGCATAGACCTGGTCGAGACGGTACTGCGCGGCATCTAGCGAGGCGCGTGCCGACAGGTAGGTCGCGTCGTACGTGAGCCCGGCCTGGTAGAGCTCCTGCAGATTCTCCGCACGCGCGGACGGGGCGCTCAGGCCCAGCAGGACGCTCAGTGACAGCGCCTTCGCAACGCGGTGGTTGGTCAACAGCATGGTGGGAGTTCCCTTCAACAATGACGTCTTGTGTTCAATAGCGCTGCACGCTGGCATCGACCTGTTCCGCCCAGGCTTGGATGCCGCCCGCGAGGTTATAGGCTGCATCGAAGCCCTGGCGCTCCAGGAATGCGACGACCTGCGCACTTCGCATGCCGTGATGGCAGATACAGACGACAGGCTGCGCAGCATTGAGCTCGTTCAGGCGACCAGGCACCTCGTTCATCGGGATGTTCAGCGTGCGCAGGCCCTCGACCCGGATCGCAGCCAGCGCGAATTCCCAGGGCTCGCGCACGTCGAGCAGAAGCGGCGACTGCGCCTGCATCTCCAACACGTCGTGGCCGCTGAGCTGCTGCATCAGAAATGAAACCGGGTCGGTTCCTTGAAGCCGTGCAGACGCGCCGCGACGGTGTCGAACAGCACCGTGCGCGTGAGAGCGTGGTCGGCGCCGCGCCGGATCAGCAGCGCGCGCATCACCGGTTCGTCGCCGACGATCGCGGCCAGGCGGCCACCGACCTTCAGTTGCGCGAGCAACGTTTCGGGCACTCCGGCCACCGAGCCCGACAGCACGATCACGTCGAACGGACCCTCGGCGGGCAGGGGCTGGGCGGCGTCGGCCGTCGTCACGGTGACGTTGGTCACGCCGGCGCGGCTCAGGTTGGCGGCGGCGAACCGGGCGAGCTCGGGGTCGATCTCGAGCGTCGCGACGTGTTGGGCCTTGTGCGCGAGCAGCGCGGCCATGTAGCCGGAACCAGCGCCGATCTCTAGCACCCGCTCGTGCTTGTGTACCGCGAGCTCCTGTAGTAACCGGGCCTCGACCTTGGGCGCGAGCATGCATTCGCCGCCGGGCAAGGGAATTTCGGTGTCGACGAATGCCATGCCGCGGTGCTCAGGCGGCACGAAGTCCTCGCGTTTGACGACGGCGAGCAGCTCTAGCACACCCAGGTTGAGCACATCCCAGGGCCGGATCTGCTGCTCGATCATGTTGAAGCGGGCTTGTTCGATGTTCATGGTGTTCGGGGGACGAAGCTGAGGGCGCGTGGCATTCTATTTTGCGGGGGCCGCAGCGACGGCCGGTGCGACCCGCCAGCGCCGCCTGGCCCACGCGGCCAGGTCGTCGAGGTAGCAGTAGATGACTGGCACGACCACCAGCGTCAGCAGCGACGACGTGATCACGCCGCCGATCACCGCCTGGCCCATCGGCGCGCGCTGCTCGGAGCCCTCGGAAAGCGCGAACGCGAGCGGCACCATGCCGAAGATCATGGCCAGCGTCGTCATCAGGATCGGCCGCAGCCGCACTTGCGCGGCGTGCAGCAGCGCGTCGTTGCGCTCGCGCGGGGGCTCGCCTTGGTCGCCGGCGCGGGAGCGGATCGCGAAGTCGACGAGCAGGATCGCGTTCTTCGTCACCAGCCCGAACCAGATCAACCGCCGCGACCTGAACCGCGAGATCAACTTCGACGCCAACGCGCTGGGCCGCAGCTCGGGCGACGTGTCGACC
>JANYBE010000184.1 GCA_025360945.1 Rhizobacter sp.
TCTTCCCCATCACGCCGCCCGAGCTGTTGGCGGCGCCCATCAGGTTCGGGCTAAGGCCGAGCTGATCGGCGGCGACCTTTTGCATGCCCCCGAACAGAACGTTGGAGGCTGTGTCGGAGCCGGTCATCGCCACACCGATCCAGCCCATCAGTGTGCCGAAGAACGGGTACAGCACCCCCGTGTTGGCGAACGCGAGGCCGAGCGTTGTGTCGGTGCCGGAATAACGCGTTAGCGTTCCCAATGCGAGCATCAGCACGATCGTCATCAGCGAGTAGCGCACCAGCCAAAGAGTGCGCAACCAAGTGCGGACGATGTCGATCGGGTTGTACTTCATCACCAGCGCGCCGACGAGCGCCGACAGCAAGATCCCGGTGCCGGTGGCCGACAGGAGGTTGAGGACGTAAACAGCACCCTCCTTGGTGGGCGCCTTCACCACGGGCGGCATCTTCTCCACCATGTTGTGCAAGCCGCCCATCGGAAACGACGGCGCGAAGATGCCGTTCAAATAGGTCTTGACCGCCGGAAGACCCCACACGAACACAAAAACGGTCAGGATCAGCCAGGGCGTCCAGGCGCGGAACAGCTCCGTGCTGGAATGCCGGGTGATGGGACCGGCTTGTTTCGTTTCGCCGCTGTCGGTCTCGTGGCCCTTGAGTGACGGCGATGTCCAGATCTTCTTTGGCTGCCAGACCCGCAGAAACAGCACGAGTGCAATCATTGAAACCAGCGCGGCGATGATGTCCACCAGCTCAGGCCCGATGAAGTTCGAGACCAGATACTGCGGTATTGCGAACGACAGACCCGTCACCAAAACCGCCGGCCAGATTTCCAGCATCGCCTTACGTCCGGCGAACGCCCAGATCAACCAAAACGGCACGATCAGCGAAAACAGCGGGAGCTGCCGACCGATCATCGCGGTCACTTGCATCAAGTCGTAGCCGTGCACCTTGGCCAGGGTGATCACGGGCGTACCCAGCGCACCGAACGCGACGGGTGCCGTGTTGGCGATTAGGCTCAAGCCCGAGGCCGCGAGGGGAGAAAAGCCCAGGCCGATCAAGATACCCGCCGTGACCGCGACCGGCGTTCCGAAGCCGGCCGCACCCTCGAAGAAGGCACCGAAGCAGAAAGCGATCAGCAACAGTTGCAAACGCCGGTCTTCGGTGATGCCCGACAACGAATCCTGCAGCACCTTGAAGCTGCCATTCTGCTCGGCCAGCTGCTGCAGAAAAATGATGTTGAGGACGATCCAGCCGATCGGCAGCAACCCGGTGAAGCCACCGAAAAGCGCGGCCCGCCCGGCCATCCCGACCGGCATGCCGTAGGCCAGCACCGCGACGAGGACCGCAGCCAACAGGCCCAACGCCGCAGCGACGTGAGCCTTAATGTGCAGGAAGCCGAGGGCCACCAGCATCACCACCACCGGGATGGCGGCCAATGCTGTGGAAATGATCATGTTCCCGAACGGGTCGTAGATCTGCTGCCAGTTCACGATCGGCTCCTCGTGTTGTTGTAGCCGAACTTTAGAACCGTATCTGCCAGGCCCTTTGATATTTTTCGAATCGGAGCGTGACCTTTTTTCAGCGGGTGGGTTAACCCTCAGGACGTTTGATCCGCGGCCAGCGCTTGCTTCAACCAATCGACGAATGCTGCGCATTCCCAGCGCTCCAGGGTGCCCGGTTTCCAGCAGATGTAGTGTTGGAACCCGGCCTCGACAAGGCGGCGCGACAGCCGCACAAGTCGACCGCTTTCCAGCCATGCAGTGCCCAGTCGGCTCCGCGTGAGCGCGACACCGAAGCCGGCGACTGCGGCGTCAAGCACCAGGCCCACGTCATTGAATTGCGAGCCGATACGAGGCTCGGGCAGACTGATGCCGCAGGCGTCGAACCAGGCCCGCCACGGCAGCAGTGGGCTGCGGATAAGGTGTGCCCTTTCGATCTGCTCCACCGTATCGAAGCCATCGAACGGACCGAACTCGTTGAGGTACTCGGGGCTGCACACCGGGTAGAGATGGTCCTGCAAGATGAGCTGTGATTCGAAGCCAGCGTAGTGGCCGCCGCCATAACGCACTTCGAGATCGGCGCCTTCGGCTGTGGTGTCTTGCAGGGGGATCGCAACTTGCAGAATCAGCTCGATATCGGGATACGCATGTCGGAAGAGCGCCAATTTGGGCAACAGGATCTGACGGGAAAAAGTCGGCGTTACCGCCAACCGGAGCTTCGTGCCGCCCTCCGCTCCCGCGCTGCGTGGATGAGCCAGCAACTGCAAGGCCGCGCGCACTTGCTCCAGGTATGCGCTCCCATCCTCGGTCAAACTGAAATCACCTCGCGCGAAAAGTCTTATCGAGAGCCGGGTCTCCAGCTGTCGAATGCGGTGGCTGACCGCGCTTGGCGTCACGTTCAGTTCTTCCGATGCCTTCGTCACGCTGCGCAACCGAGCCAGCGCTTCGAAGCTCAACAGGCAATTGATCGGCGGGATGCGAGGAATCGGCATGCTTGTTCAGCGGAGAATTGCGTTTCGCATAGATCAGGGCCGCTTCGGCTTCATCCCTCCAGACTAAGCTATTTTTTGTCCAAGCCATCCGGATTGACAGGGATGGTTCCGCTGGGCCCGATATCGCTGATCTGCACGATCACTTCTCCGTCCTTCGCCCCGTCGCAATGGAATTCCTTGGGGGGGTGGACTGCAAAGCCGCCTGCAAGAACCGGCACTGTATTTTCCGGATCGAACTTCGGCCCCGCGCCGGTCCACCATGTTCCCTTGATGACCGAGACGTAGCGCGTTTCGGGGTGCCAAAGAGGCTGGCTCATCTGCGCGACGCGAACTCGGCCGGGATCTTGTACATGCCGGACTTGCTCGGGTCTTCGTTGACGACCGTGAAGGTGACACCCGGCAGGCCCGGGTAGTCCTTCCATTGCAACTTGGCGACATCGACGACCGAAATCGCTTCATCGCGCGCGACACGCCCAGTCGGCTTATCCGGCAAACCGAAGCTCAGGCAACCCCGCGACCCCTAGAGGGACCTTCGCAAGTTTCATGTATTTCTGGGCCGGAGACAGCCCAGATTCACTTGGATTGAAGGTTTTGCGTTATTCTTGATGCGCCGCCACTGCTACATGAAATAAGTGCATATTTTCGAGCGCGAGGTCAATGGCCAC
>JANYBE010000189.1 GCA_025360945.1 Rhizobacter sp.
ACCCGGGCTTCGCGGCCGACCTGTACGCGGCTGCTGCGCGGCACGAAGGCTTGAGCGAAATGTGAAGGAAAAGGGGTCGGCTTGGCCGACCCCTTGGTGCTCGCCGTTGCCGAGGCTAAGCCGCCAGTCGCTGATCGATCTTCGCCTTGGTCGCCGTCATCTCGACGGGCAAGTGGTGAGCGAGTTGCTGAAACAGCTCAGTGTGCAGGCCCAGCTCAGTCTTCCATGCCTGCGGGTCCAGGCTCGTGACTTGGTCGAATTGTGCGGCGCTGAAGTCCAGCCCGCTCCAGCTCAGGTCGCCGTAGCCCGGCGTCGTGCCGAAGGCGTTCTGGCGACCTTGTGCCGTGCCTTCGATGCGCCCGATCATCCACGCCAGCACACGCATGTTTTCGCCATAACCTGGCCAGACGAACTTGCCGTCGGCCCCCTTGCGGAACCAGTTGACGCAATAGATCTTCGGCAGGGTGGCGCGGGTGGCTTCCAGCTTGGCACCCAGTCCCAGCCAATGCTGGAAGTAGTCGCTCATGTTGTAACCGATGAACGGCAGCATCGCGAACGGGTCCCGGCGCACGGTGCCGTTACCGCCGACCATCGCGGCAGTCGTCTCCGAGCCCATCGTAGCGGCCATGTACACGCCCTCGACCCAGTTGCGCGCTTCGGTGACAAGCGGCACCGTTGTGGAGCGGCGCCCGCCGAAGATGAACGCGTCGATCGGCACGCCGGCCGGGTTGTCCCACTCCGGGTCTAGGGCCGGGTTGTTGGTAGCGGCCACGGTGAAGCGCGAGTTCGGGTGCGCAGCTTTGGCGCCGGTGGCCTTCGCGATCGCGGGTGACCAGTCCTTGCCCTGCCAGTCGGTCAGGCGCGCGGGCGGTGTGTCCGTCATGCCTTCCCACCAGACGTCGCCATCATTGGTCAGCGCGACGTTCGTGAAGATCACGTCGCGCTTTAGACTGGCCATGCAGTTGGCGTTGGTCAGCTCGTTCGTGCCCGGGGCGACGCCGAAATAACCGGCCTCCGGGTTGATCGCGTGCAGGCGACCGTCGGCACCCGGCTTGATCCATGCTATGTCGTCCCCAATAGTCGTGACCTTCCAGCCCTTCAACCCTTCCGGCGGGATCAGCATCGCGAAGTTGGTCTTGCCACAGGCGCTCGGGAAGGCAGCGGCCACATGGTGCTTCTTGCCCTCGGGAGAAGTCACGCCGAGAATCAGCATGTGCTCGGCGAGCCAGCCCTGATCGCGGCCCATCGTCGACGCAATGCGCAGCGCGAAACATTTCTTGCCCAGCAGCGCATTGACGCCATAGCCCGAGCCGTAGCTCCAGATCTCCCGCGTCTCTGGGTAGTGGACGATGTACTTGGTTGCGTTGCAGGGCCAGGATACGTCCTTCTGGTCCGGCTCCAGCGGCGCGCCCACGGTGTGCATGCAGGGCACGAAGTGGCCGTCGGTGCCGAGCACATCGAGCACCTTGGCGCCCATGCGGGTCATGATCTTCATGTTGACGGCGACATACGCGCTGTCGGAGAGCTCGACGCCGATGTGCGCGATCGGCGAGCCCAGCGGACCCATCGAGAACGGCACGACGTACATCGTGCGGCCGCGCATGCAGCCGCGGAACAGCGCGTTCGGCCCGGTTTGCAGCAGTGCGCGCATCTCGGCCGGGGCCATCCAGTTGTTGGTCGGGCCGGCCTCGTCCTGGGTTTGCGAGCAGATGAAGGTGCGGTCTTCGACGCGCGCCACATCGCTCGGGCTGCTGCATGCCAGATAGCTGTTCGGGCGCAGCTCCGGGTTCAGTTTCTTGAAAGTGCCGGCGGTGACGAGCCGGGCGCACAGGCGGTCGTACTCGGCGTCGCTGCCGTCGCACCAGTACACCTCGCGCGCCTCGGTCAATGCGGCCATCTCCGCCACCCAGGCGATCAATTTGGCATGGCGAACGGCGGCGGGGACGTTCAGGCGCAACCCTTCCAACGCGGGACGGTTCATGAGGGATCCAATCATCAGAGTAAAAAAAGCGGAATTGGGAAAGCCCGCGCGACCCTGTATCGGGTCTGGCTGGACTTGCCCAATGCCGCTGAAGCATCTGCGTATGACCGATCGGTTACGGCCCGGTTCCATGCGCCGAGCCGAGTGGGCCCGCACGCGCTGTAGCGCCGTCTCGAGAAGGATTGTCGACCCAGTGTAATGGCGTCGTAACCACCGGAATTCGGGGGATCATGCAGTTTCGGTATGACTTCATGCGCGCATTCATCGGCCCGCGAGACGGGGCAATAATGGCGGCCATGGTTTCACGCCGCCGCCTGCTTCCGCTGCCGCTCGCTGCCTTGTTGCCGGATACTTCGGCATTGGCGCAGCAACGCAAATCGCTCGCCGATCCGCTGCGGCTAGGTGTGGATCACGCGCTCGTCGCCTCCGGCCTCGCCCCCGCGCTTTTGCGCGGATTCGGGGTCGATACCGGCATTGCGGTGACGATGGTGCCTGGCGCCGCCGTGCCCTTGCTCCAGGCGCTCGAACGAGGTGAGATCGACGCGGCGCTGACGAACCTGCCTGAGGCCGAGCTCAATCTTGAGAAGCAAGGCCTGGCGCACGATCGCCAGCCGATCGCCAGCGGTGAATTCGTGATCGTCGGGCCCGCCGTGCGTGGCAAGGGCGAAGACGTGCTCGGTGTGGCCCTCGGCCATGACGCGGTCGCTGCGCTGAAACGCTTGGCCGCCGCTCCCGGTGGCCTCACCTTCCTGACGGCGGGCGACGGCTCCGGCACGCATTTGGCCGAACAGGCCTTGTGGCGCCAGGCGGGTGTCGCGCCCGCCGCACCCTGGTACGTGTCGTTGGCGCCGGGTGAAAACCCGATGGTGCAGGCGCGCGCGCGTGGCGCCTTCGCCCTCGTCGAGCGCGCGGCATGGCTTGTGCGCGGCGGGGCTCCGCTGGCGGTACGGGTCGAGGGCGATCCGCGGCTGGTGGAGGCGGTGCACGTGATGCGCGCGTTTCGCGCCAACCATCCGGCGGGGAGGATCCTCGTCGCGTGGTTCGCGTCGTCCAAGGGACGACGGATCGTTGCCGCCCAGCGCGGTTACCGCGGCGGCGCCTGACGATGCGGCTGGCCAGCGACAACATCTCGCTGGCGCGGCCGATGACGATCGATGAACGGCGAGTCCTGAGCGCCATCGACAAGCGCGGCGTGGCCAGACCGGTCGAGGTGCGCTCGCTCGGCCTGGCCGGTGACGAATCGGCCGATCTCACCGTTCGGGGAGGTCTTGGCAAGGCGCTCTACGCCTGCTCTACGCCTACCCGACTCGCCGGCTCAGGCCCGCGCGACTTCCAGCGGCGGGTAGTCGGTGTAGCCCTGGGCACCGCCGCCGTACAGCGTCTCGCGCACCACCGGCGCGATCGGCGCATCGTCACGCAGACGGCGCACCAAGTCTGGGTTGCTGATGAAGCCCTTGCCGAACGCGACCATGTCGGCAGCGCCATGGGCCACGGCGTCCAGCGCCATCGCCCGCGTGTAGCCGTTGTTGACGATCCACGCGCCGTGCGGGTTGCCCTGTTTGAATCGGGCGCGCAACGCAGCGTAGTCGAACGGCGCGATGTCGCGCGGCCCGCCAGTCGCGCCTTCGACGACGTGGATGAACGCGAGCTTAAGCGGCGCGAGCTTGTCGACCACGAGGTTGAACATCGCCTGCGGATCGCTGTCCAGCGCCGCGTCATTGGCCGGCGTGACCGGCGACAGCCGGATGCCGGCGCGGCCCGCACCGATCTCATCGGCAATGGCCGCCATCACCTCGACGACGAGGCGCGCACGGTTCTCGCGCGAGCCACCATAGGCATCGGTTCGGTCGTTGATGCTGTCGCGCATGAACTGCTCGAGCAAGTAGCCGTTCGCGCCGTGCACCTCGACGCCGTCGAAGCCGGCCTCGATCGCGTTGAGCGCGGCGCGGCGGTAGTCGGCGATCAAGCGCGGGATCTCGTCGGTGCGCAGCGCGCGCGGCTCTGCCACGGTCTCGAAGCCTTTCGCCGTAAACGTCTTGCCGTTCGCGCGACGCGCGGTACTCGACACCGGCACCTGCCCTTCAGGCAGCAGCGAGAGGTGCGAGATGCGCCCGACGTGCCACAGCTGCACGACAATCTTGCCGCCCTTGGTGTGCACCGCATCGGTCACGCGGCGCCAGCCGGCGATCTGCTGGGTGCTGTAGATTCCTGGCGTGTCGAGGTAGCCTTGGCCTTCGGCCGAGATTTGCGTTCCCTCGCTGACGATCAGCCCGGCGCTCGCGCGCTGCTCGTAGTAGGTCGTCATCAGCGGTGTCGGCGTGCGTCCGGGACCGGCGCGGTCGCGCGTCAGCGGCGCCATCACGATGCGGTTGGCGGCGGCTATGTCGCCGAAGCGAATGGGGTCGAACAAGCTGGTCATGGAAGTCCTATGTCAGGGTTCGTCGAGAGTTGAAGGGATGCGATGCTACGGGCGCGCCGATCAAAAGCGCTCGAGCACGGTCTTTCCTTGCGTGGTAGCGATTTCGATCACGCCCGCTCCTGCGGCCCCTTGGGGCAGCAAACCGCTACAGTGAACGCCTGATTCCAGAGGTTGACACCATGCTCGCCTACCGACACGCCTTCCACGCTGGCAACCATGCCGACGTGCTCAAGCACACCACGCTCGCGCTGGTGCTGCGCTACATGAATCAGAAGGACAAGCCCTACCGTCTGATCGACACGCATGCCGGTGCCGGCGGCTACTCGCTGGAGGGTCGCTTCGCCCAGAAGAAGGGCGAGTTCGAGCAGGGCATCGCACGCCTATGGAGGCGCGACGACCTGCCCCCCGCCGTGGCCGACTACGTCGCGCTGGTGCGCCAGTTCAACCCCGAAGGTGGGCTCAAGCAGTACCCCGGCTCGCCGGCGGTGGCGCAGCTGATCCTGCGTGCGCAGGATCAGCTGCGCTTGTTTGAATTGCATCCGACGGACCACCGCATCCTGGCGTCCTACCTCGGCGAGATCAAGGGTGCCGAGGTCTACGACAAGGATGGCTTCGAGGGCCTCAAGGGCCAGGTGCCACCCAGCACCAAGCGTGGTGTGGTGCTGATGGACCCGAGTTACGAGGGCCACAGCGATTACGGCCGCGTGATCGTGTCGTTGCGCGATGCGCTGACGCGATTCAATGACGGCGTCTACGTGGTCTGGTACCCACAGGTCAGCAAGCTCGAAGCGGCGCAACTGCCCAAGCGCCTTGAGGCGCTCGCACCGAATGGCTGGCTGCATGCGCGGCTCACGGTGCAGCAGCCGGATCAGCAAGGCTTTGGCCTGGCCGGCAGCGGAATGTTCATCATCAACCCGCCGTATACGCTGCACGACGAACTGCTCGCGGTGCTGCCCTACCTCACCGACGTGCTGGGCCAGTACGACGGCGCGAACTACCTGCTCGAACAGCGCCCCGCCTGAATCATTTCGGCGCAGCCGCGTGCGCCTTTTGCAACTGTTCGCGCCACTCGGTCCAGTCGTGCGGACCGGCTTCGTGGCGCTTCTTCAGGTTGCCCAGCACCACGCCCCAGGCGCGGTCGAAATAGGCATAGGTCTTGTCCCATTCGCCCCCGTCGCCCCAGCCGGTATGGTGCAGCGTGACGCGGGTCGAATTGCCATCGACTTCAAACAGCCGCACGATGACGAAGGTGCGCTGCTGTCGCGCTTGCGGCAACGAGGGCGGCGCGTTCCAGTCGAAGCTCAGCATCTTGGGCGCCTGCAAGGCCATGAAGTGCACGTCGTCGGCGCCCTTCATGCCGGGTTCACCGTAGGGGTCGAAGTGGATGTGAAATGCACCGCCGACGCGCGCGTCGATCTCGGCCTCGGGTGCGAAGAACGATTCGACGCCGGCCTTCGTGGTCCAGTTCTGCCGGACCGTCTGGACCGGTGCGGCAACGACCACTTCCTTGTCGATCGAACGCTCGGCGGCGTGGGTGCTGACGGCGATCATCAGCAGGCAGGCGAAGAGGTGACGGCGCATGGTAGCTCCTGAGCTGGCGCGACACTACCATCGCCACCATGGACGCTCAATCTGCAGTTTCCCGCGGGCCGCTTGCGGGCCTGAAGGTCGTCGAACTCGGACAGCTCATCGCCGGCCCGTTCGCCGCGAAGACACTCGCCGACTTTGGCGCCGAAGTCATCAAGATCGAACCACCGACCACCGGTGATCCACTGCGCCAGTGGCGGCTGCTGCACAACGGCACCAGCGTGTGGTGGCAGGTGCAGTCGCGCAACAAGAAGAGCGTGGCGCTGGATCTGAAGGATGAGGCCTCGCGCGAGATCGTGCGCGGGCTGATTGCCGAAGCCGACGTGCTGGTCGAGAACTTTAAGCCCGGCGTGATGGAGGACTGGGGCCTGGACTACGAGCGCCTGAGCGCGCCAAACCCAGGCCTGATCATGCTGCGCATAAGCGGCTACGGCCAGACCGGGCCGTACCGGGACCGGCCCGGCTTCGGCGTCGTCGCCGAGGCGATGGGCGGTTTGCGCCACCTCACGGCCGAGCCTGGACGCGTGCCGGTGCGCGTGGGCGTGAGCATCGGCGACACGCTCGCGTCGCTGCACGGCGTGATCGGTATCCTGATGGCCTTGCAGCACCGCCATGCGAGCGTCAGCGCCGACGCGCCGAAGGGGCGCGGGCAGGTCGTCGACGTCGCGCTGTACGAGGCGGTGTTCAACTGTATGGAAAGCCTGCTGCCCGAGTACAGCGCGTTCGGTGCGGTGCGCGAGCCCGCAGGCTCGGCGCTGCCGGGCATCGCGCCGAGCAACGCCTACCCGTGCACCGATGGATGGGTGCTGGTCGCGGGCAACGGCGACTCGATCTTCAAGCGCTTGATGAAAGCGATCGGCCGCGAAGATCTGGGCGTCGACCCCGCGCTCGCGGGCAACGCCGGCCGGGTCGCGCGCGTCGCCGAGATCGATGCGGCGATTGGCGAGTGGACCGCGTCGCGCAACGTCGTCGACGTGCTCGAGGTGCTGAACGACGCTGCGGTACCCGCCGGCCGCATCTACACCGCGAAGGACATCGCCGAGGACCCGCACTACCGTGCGCGCGGCATGATCCAGCGCGTGACGACGGCCGACGGGCTGAGCGTTGAGATGCCTGGCATCGTGCCCAGGCTCAGCCTGACGCCGGGCGCGATCACGCGCCGCGCGCCCACGCTCGGTGAGGACGACGACGCGGTGCTCAAAGGCCGGCCGGCGGCCGCTTGAGATCGCGAAACGGCGCAAACAACCACGAGCGCATTCCCACCACCAGTGTGTAATGGCCCTTGTGCTCGGCGCCGAGCTTGTGGTCGGCAAGGTGCTGCTGCGCGAAGTCCTGCCCCGATGTGGGGCCTGGTCGTCTGGGACGGCTTCGCGCTCTCGATAGGACTGACGGCATGGGGGCTGTACCGCATGGGCCTGAACCCGACCTACAAGGCCTTCCTCGGCGTGAGCTGGCTGTTCCTGATCTCAACCGTGTTCACGCTGGCCAAGACGCTGCGCGATGCGCACGAGGCGCTGCTCGCGGAGCGCGACGCCGGTTGATCGCCGACCTTCTTTTTCGGAGCATTCACATGAACCTGGTTCGCCATACCACCCTCGCCGCGCTATTGGTCGCCAAGCTGGCCACGGCCCATGCGCAGTCCGCCGTATCTGAAGCCAGCGCCTTGTCGGCACTGCCGATCGCCGTGTCCGTCGCCGCACCGATGATGCTGCTGTCGGCCGGGCTGACGCTGACGGTGGTGGCGCTCGAAGTCTCGGCCACCGGCGCGGTCTGGGTGCGGGAGCGCGCGTCGGACGGCGCACGCGTCACACTGAAGCTCAGCGGGCAGGCCGCCAAAGGCCTGTCGGTCGCGGCGGGCACGGTCGTCTTCGCGACGGCGATGAGCACCGGGTGGGTGCTGTCGACGGCGAGCGAGGCAGTCGCGTTCATTCCGAACCAGATCGGCGCTGCGCTGCTGTACAACGAGCGCGTGACGCGATAAACGCCGCCCTTTCGGCGTCCATCGCGGCCGCGCTCGCCTTGGTGACGGCTGCAGCCAATGCCGGGCGCTGCTGCGAGAACAAGCCGCCCCAAGCCGTTGCGATCCGGCAGGCGATGCAACTCGCGGAGCACACCGCGCAAATGCTGGACCAAAGCGGCCCGCAGGTCGTGGCGATCGCGCGCATCGGGCAGAACCTGAGCGAGTACGGCGTGCGCTATTCGCACGTC
Organism: Rhizobacter sp.; assembly: GCA_025360945.1. Taxonomy (GTDB): domain Bacteria; phylum Pseudomonadota; class Gammaproteobacteria; order Burkholderiales; family Burkholderiaceae_C; genus LMDS01. Next base: position 8,196 of record JANYBE010000189.1, read on the forward strand.
TGCCTGGCTTATCGGGACAACGGCCAATGGCGTGTCGTGCACAAGCTCAACCAGTGCGGCACCGCGTATGCGGCCGTCTACCGACAGGGGCTGGGCGAGCTCTTTCTCGACGACCTGTACGAGTACGAGGCCGCGGTCGTGATCCCCACGCCCGAGATCCAGGCCAGGCTGCTGCCAGTCGTGCGCGACAACACCCGTCTCGCGCAGCTCAACACCCCGGCCTACAGCATGGTCGCGTACCCATGGGCGCAGACCTACCAGCAGTCGAACCAATGGGCGCTCGAGACCTTCGCTATGGCGCAGGAGCCGGTGGCGGCGACACGTGAACGCGCGCAGGCCTGGCTCAGATTGCAAGGCTACACGCCGACCACACTGCACATCGGCCCGATGAAGCGGCTGGGAGGCCGCTTGACGGCAGCCAACATCGCCTTCGACGACCATCCGAACGAGAAGCGATTCACGGACCGCATCGATACTGTCACGGTCGATTCGGTGTTCGCGTGGTTGAATCGTACCGACATGGCGGCGCCGGCGCAGCTGATCCGGTAGATTGCGCCCCACGATCGCACGGAGACAACAACACATGAACCCAAACGACCACGCGCACCCGAACCAGTTCGCGCTCCTGAGGCAGCGCCGCTTCGCGCCATTCTTCTGGACCCAGTTCCTTGGCGCCGGCAACGACAACCTGTTCAAATTCGCGTTCACCGTGATGATCACCTACCAGCTGCAGGTGAGCTGGCTGCCGGCGAGCATGGCCGGCCTCGTGATCGGCGCCCTGTTCATCCTGCCGTTCCTTCTGTTCTCGGCCACAGCGGGCCAGGCCACCGACAAGTACGACAAGACTCGCGTGATCCGCTTCGTGAAGAACCTCGAGATCGCGATCATGGCGCTCGCGGCGTTTGGCTTCTGGACCGTCAACGTCTACGTGCTGCTCACCTGCGTCTTGTTGATGGGCCTGCACTCGACGATCTTTGGCCCGGTCAAGTTCGCCTACTTGCCGCAGCACCTGAACGAGCGCGAGCTCACCGGCGGCAACGGCATGGTCGAGATGGGCACCTTCGTCGCGATCCTGCTCGGGCAGGTCGCCGGCGGCTTGCTGGTGGCGATCCCCGAAGGCGGCCGGCACTTCGTGGCGTTGGGCTGCGTCGCGGTCGCGCTGCTCGGTCGCGTCACCGCGCAGGCCGAGGATCGCCGATGGCGGCAGGCCGCGCGCGGCGAAGTACAGATCAACCGCAAACACGCTCATGCCGATCGCACCCAGCGGCACGAGGCCGATCTCGACATGCCGGTTGGAGAGCATCTCGCACAGCAGTGAACCGGTGCCGATGCCGATCGAGAACACCACCAGCAGCAGCGACGCGACCCGCTCGTCGCCGTGC
>JANYBE010000215.1 GCA_025360945.1 Rhizobacter sp.
GTGCGATCGAGGCGAACCCGAAGGTGCTGCCGGTCATCGAGGCGCAGATTCCGAAGGGTGGCGCGACGCTGTTCTTCGACACGATGGCGATCCCGAAGGACGCGCCGCACCCGAACAACGCGCACCTGTGGATCAACTACATCCTGCGCCCGGACGTGGCGGCCTCGCTGACGAACAAGGTCTTCTACGCGAATCCGAACGCGGCGTCGCTGAAGTTCGTGAAGAAAGACGTGGCCGAGAACAAGACCATCTTCCTGAGCGACGCCGACAAGAAGCGCATGACGCCGCCGGACGCCGTGCCGCAGGACGTGAAGCGCGTGCAGACGCGCATCTTCACCGGCTTCAAGGCGGTCAAGTAGCGGGCTGCGCGCATTCGTCGAGCGCGAATGCGCTGACTTGAGCTCTTGTTACCACGCCGACGCCACTAGCGTGAACTATGCGGCACCCCGCGGCGAACGAACAAACCGTTGCGCCGGTTCACAGGATCCAACGCATCTTCGCCCCTAGGATCGGGCGGACCGAGTTCAAGTGCCGATGGCCGCATTTCTTGCGTGGCCGCACACCTCCGGTGCTGAACCAGGACCCGAGGAGCCCCCATGTCATTCGTGATGATCGCCACCGGCTCGACCAGTCGCTCACGGGTTCACACCCTGTCGATTCGTTCCCTGCTGTTCGGCAGCTCGCTAGCAGGGTTTGGCGTGCTGGCGGCCGGAATCGGCCTGGGCAGCTGGATCACCGCAGCGGCACCCGCGGTGCATGCCGGGCCGGAGCGCGCGCGCGCGGCCTCACCGTTCGTCGTCGAGCAACTGGGCGCGCTGTCCGGCCGCCTGTTCAGGCTCGAGACCCAGGCCGGGCAGTTGATTGAACGCGTCGGTGCGAAGCGCAGCCCCGCGACGCCGCCGACACCGACGGGGCGCGATTCAGGCAGCGGCGGGCCACTTTTGCCCCCCCGGCCGGAACGGGAGGCCGCTGATGACTTTGGTGCGTTGGAGTTGCGACTCACCGAGATCGAACAACAGATGGCGCTGGTCTCGGATGCCGCTACGCTCCAGAACCTGGAGCTGATGCGCATGCCCAGCCATGTGCCGGTCGATGGCGCCCATCTGGGCTCGTCGTTCGGCAATCGCGAAGATCCTTTCACCGGCCGGCGCGCCTTCCATGCGGGACTGGACTTCACCGTGGCACCGGGCACGGCCATCCACGCGGCGGCGGGCGGTACGGTCGCGTTCGCCGGCGTCAAGAGCGATTTCGGCCGGGTCGTCGAGATCGAACACGGCAACGGCCTGACCACCCGCTATGCGCATGCGTCGCGCCTGCTGGTCGCGGTCGGCGCGGTCGTGATGCCGGGCGACATGATTGCCGAGGTTGGCTCCACCGGGCGTTCCACCGGCCCGCACCTTCACTTCGAGGTGCTGCGCAACGGTGAGGCGACCGATCCGCGCCGCTACCTCGCCGGCATGTGAGCGTGGATCTCGAATGTCGATTCGCCCCTGGCGTGCCGCATCGGCAGATCTTGCCCGCATTAAGCTCGTACTGTCGCAGGGCCGCGCCGGCCGTGGCTGGATCGTCTGGTGCGGGCTGGTCATCGTTGCGCTGCTGGCCGGTGCAGCGGGCACGGACCTTTACTGGCGTCAGAGGCTCGGCACGTTGCAGCAGCAGGCTGCCGCGGTGAAGGACCAGCAGCTACTGATGCAAGGGCTGGAGCAATCGCGGCTGCAGATGCGCGTGTCCGATGCACGCAGCCAAGAGCTCGAGCGCCAGATCGGCACGCTCAACCGACAGCTGCGCGAGTGCCAGGAAGAGGTCACGTTCTTTCGCAAGACCGGCAGCGGCAAACGCTAGGCGCGCACGCGCCGCATCAGGAGACCGAAGACCATGTTCGCGAAGCGAAAGAAGCGCCCGTTCATCGAGGTGACCAAGCTGTCCAGCCTGATCGCCGAAGACGTCGAAATCACCGGCGATGTCTGCTTCTCCAGCGGCATCCGCATCGACGGGCGCGTCAAGGGCAATGTGATCGCGCGCACTGTCGAGGGCCAGACCCGCGCGCTGCTCGTGCTGTCTGAGAAAGGGCAGATCGAAGGCAGCGTGAACTGCGGCGACGCCGTGATCAACGGCACCGTCATCGGCGACCTGGACATCGAGCACTTCCTGGAGCTGCAATCGAACTCGCGCGTGAGCGGAACGATCCGCTACGAGCACCTACAGATGGACGTCGGGGCTTCGGTCCGGGGTCAGTTGCTGGCAAAGGCCGAGAACCGGCCCGCGACCGGCCAGGTGCTGGAGCTGGCAGTGGACAAGGCAGCCAGCGCGGAACGGCGCTAGCCATCCGGCGCGCCCGCGGACCGGCGCGTCACTGCACCTTCACGCCCTTCCAGAATGCGATCCGGCCCTTGATCTCGGCCGCGGCTTCGCTCGGCTCCGGGTAGTACCAGACCGCGTTTTCGTTCATCTCGCCGTTGACGAACAGGCTGTAGTAGTGGGCCTGCCCCTTCCACGCGCAGCTGCTGCGGTGGTTGCTGAAGCTGATGTACTCGCGCTTCAGACTGGCTTCGGGGAAGTAATGGTTGCCTTCGACGATCACGGTGTCGTCGCTTTCGGCGAGGGTCACGCCGTTCCAGGTTGCTTTCATCGTATCGTTTCACTCCAGCGGGCTCGCGGCTTCACGGCCGGCCGCACTGCAAGTCTAGCCAGTCTCGTCTGGCGTGGTCATGGCGCCGGTCACTCAGCGTGTGCTGTCCGAGTACGGGGCCGCCCTGGGATTTGGGCGCAGCATGGTCGCGCTGTCGTCGTCGGCGCCGTCGGACGAGGCTTGCACGGCCACCAGCGTGAGCACCTCGGCCAGACGGATGCGGTCGCCCGGCTTGATCGGCACATCGTGCCCTTTCGGAGCCGGCTGGCCGTTCACTTCGGTCACCGCGTCCGACAGTCCGCGCATGCAAAAGCCCTCGGCGCCGCGGCGTAGCTCGAAGTGCCAGCGGCTGATGTGGCGTGCGAGCAGGGGGTCGGGGTGGATCAGCACCACGTCGTTGGCCGGCATACCTTCGTGCTCGGCCAGGCGGCCGAAGGTGATGATGTCCAGCAGCGGAAGCTCGATCAGCTGCTGGGTTTCCTCGACGCAAAATCGGGTCGGGAAGCGGCTGCGGTCGCGCCAGTCGAGCAAGAGTAGCTCGACCGGCCGAGCTACCCCCTTGAGCTCCACGACACCCAGTGCGTGGCACTGCATGCGCGCGGCCGAGCCAAGTTCCTGGAAAACCTCGCGTGTCAGGCGCACCTCGCCGACTGCCGCCGACCCGACCACGCGCGCGCACAGGTTAACCGAATCGCCGCTCACTGCTGAGCCGTCGCTGAGTACCGGCCCCCAGTGCATGCCCATGCGCAGCCGCAGCTGATGGGCGTGGGCGCGTGCCAGGTTGACGTCGGAGACCAGCCGCTGCACCGCGACGACGCCACGCAGCGCGGTCTGCGCATCGGCGAAGACCAGGAACGCGCCGTCGCCGGCAGTGTCAACGATGCGTCCATCGAAACGGCTCGTGCCCTGCTCAAGCATGTCGTAGTGCAATTGCTGCATCTGGCGCCCCGCGGCGTCGCCGAAGCGCGCGCAGTACGGCGTGGAGCCGACGATGTCAGAGAAAAGCAGCAGCATGCGGCGCTCAAATCGCCGCGTCAGCTCCTGCTGCAACAAGTTCTGCAGCCGCACGATCTCCGTCATGCTGAGCTTGTCCAGAGGGCCGAAGTCGGGCACGTGGCTATCCTTCATCGGATTGCAATGCCATCGCCTTGCGGCGCGTCGGGCTCACGCCGGCGCGGCTATCGGCACCGATTGCGCATCGTAGCGCGCCGCGGCGCTTCGCAAGCGCCGGCCGAGCAGTGCGACCAGCGCCTTGTCGCCGCTGACGATGACGCTGTCACCGTGGCGCAGGATGTCCATCGCCAGCTCGGTGGGGTCGCTGTACGGCACCTGCAACTCGTAGCGGCCGTCCGTCAACCAGCGCGCCCTTTGCTGCGGGTGCCACTCTTCATTGGCGACCCACAACGCGGCCTCGGCACCGAAGACCAGTGTCGCCCATTTCAGCTTCACGCCGCCGCCGTAGATGCCGTAGCCGGCATCGAGCTCCGCCTCCAGCTCGCGCAGGGCGACGTGCTTGGCCTTCTTGTCAAGCAACGCGGCGTCGCGCACCGCGTCAAGCGCGAAGCGGCGCAGAGCGTTGCTGGCGTGGCACCATGCATCGAGGTACCAGGTGCTGCGGTAGTTGACGAGACGTTGCGGCGAAACCTCGCGCTCGCTGAGCGTCCGGTCACTGCGCTTGAAGTAGCGCAAGTGCAGGCGTCGGCGCTGCATCAGCGCGCTTCCCAGCAGCTCGAAGTGCTTGCTCGGCACGCGCCGCCGTGCAGTGCCTATGACCTTGACGCGGCGCATCAGCTCGCGCGCCTCGGTCTCGTCGGTGCCGAGCATGCCCTGCAGCTTCTCCATCAGCGGCTGCAGATGGCGCGCGAGCACGCCGTCGTCGTCCAGGCCGGCGAGCAGCTGGTGCATCGTCAGCAGTGCGTGGAGCTCGTTCTCGCTGAACCACAGGCCGGGCAGCTCGTGGCGCGCGGCGTCGGCGTGCGCTGCGGACGCTGCGAAACGGTAACCGTTGCTGAACGCGTCGTAGACGATGGGTGCGCTGAGCCGGTCGCGCAGGTATTGCAGATCGCGCTTTAGGGTGGCGGGTGAGACGGCCAGCTCGAGCTGCAAGGCCGCAAAACTGACGCAGCCGCGGCCGCGCAGCAGCAGCTCGATCTTGTAGAAGCGCTCGGTTCGGTCCATGGCCGGCATGGTAGCTCACGCCATGAGCTACCCAGGCGTAACACTGGGCTGCATCGCGGCAGCGGTTGCGGCGAATCCAGCGGAGTACCTCATGTCTGAACTGATCCCCATCGAACGCGTTCCTGGCAACAACCCACACGGCCTCATCGAGACCATCGCGGCGCGCACCGCCCACGAGCAGATCGGCTTCGAGCTCGGCTGGGACTATGCCCACTACCGCGTCAACTTGCCCGCACCGTATGCGCAGGAATCCTCGCCGCTGCGCGATGGCCAGCGCGCGGGCGAGGCGACCTTCGGCCTGCGCACCCTGGCCGCGACCCGCCATGTGCGCAAGTGGTTGCAGCTGCGCCTGCACGCGTGGCTGCGCGGGCGCAGCGTCGAGCTGGTTCAGGTCACACCGAACTACCTGCAGCAGATCGACGTGAGCCATTGCCCGATCACCCGCAGCGCGTTGTCCAGTGCCGCGCTGGCAGCGACCGACGCCTCGATCGATCGGGTTCGCAATGATGCGGGCTACGCGGCTGGCAACCTCGCGGTGGTCAGCACCAAGGCCAACCACGCGAAAGGCGCGCTCGACTTTCGCGGAGCGCTGCGGCGCGTCCAGCAGCTCGAGGCCGAGGCCTTGCTGGGCCTCGACGGCCTGACCGTTTCGCAATGGGCCCGAGTCGCGGTCCTGTGCAGCTTTGTCGAACCGTTGTCGCACCTTGAAGCGAGCGCGCTGCCGCTGCTGGTGCTGCCGCCGAACCGCTTGCGTCTGTTCAACCCGGTGCAGGCCTTGCAGGCCTTCGTTAGCCAGCAGTTGCTGACGCCGGGCTGGAGCCAGCGAGTCAGCCGCTTCGAGGACCTGCTGCCGGGCGAGTCGTGCAAGCGCGCCTTCAAGGGCTTCTTCATGGCATTACTGCCGCGCGTGCTCGAAGGCGGACGCCTGCACGAGGCGCACACCGCGCGCTGGGCGATCGAGGACGCGTGGCGCGCACCGGGGGTGCAGAAACGCTGGACCCAGGTTGCGCGCCATCTCGATTCGGCACAGTGCGAGGCACTGCTCGTCAAGGCCGCTACGCGACGTCTGACGACGCGCACCGTCGTGTCGTCCGGTGAGACCGGCGCGACGGACGGCTGGAACCTCGCCACCCGCGGCTACGTGCCGCATGCCCGCGCCCAAGCGCAACGCGAACTGGCGTGGTGACCACCAGCATCTTCGATGACTCGGAACGCTCACGACGGCGTCACGGCGCCGCTTCCTCGGCCGAACCTAGTTGAAGTCAATCCCACGATCCGACGTCACGTCGGCGTCCCGGTGCGGCAGAATTTCTTCTGCCGCAGTGTCGATCTCGAGGCTCGCCGTTCGTCGTTGTCACAGAGGCCGAGCCGTGCGGCAGCGGCATCATCGCGCTTCTGCCCGCGTCGCGTCGGCGTTGCTATATTGCCGGTCGGCCGACCACGCCCACTCTTTCGTACCGAACATGCCAGTCACCCTGCACCGGTTCACCTTGCTGCCTGCCGCCCTGGCCGCGACGCTCTTCACGGGCTGCGCCAGCGCGCCGCCCGCCGCCGCACCCTCGACGAGCGAGTTGCCCGCCGAATGGCAGGCGCCGCTGCCGCATGCGGGACAGCTCACGGTGATGAACCAGTGGTGGCAGCAGTTCAACGAGCCGTTGCTGGTGCAGCTGATCGTCGCGGCGCAGGCGGTGAGTCCGAACGTCGCGTCGGCGGCGTCGCGCATCGAGCAGTCACGCGCTACGCGCGTCGCCGCTGGTGCCGCGCTGCTGCCCACGCTCGACGCCAACGCGACGGCGGTCCGCGGCCGGCAGGACTTCGTCTCCGGCCTGGGCACGACGGCAAGCGCCGGCGCGCAAGCGAGCTGGGAGCTCGATCTGTTCGGTGGTCGGCGCGCGACGCGCGACGCCGCGCAGGCGCGCGCCGAAGGCGCGCTGTCGGCCTGGCATGACGCGCGCGTCGCGGTCGCTGCCGAGGTCGCGACCGACTACACCGCGCTGCGGGCCTGCGAAGCGCAGGTCGAGCAAACGCAGACCGACGCGCTCTCGCGCAGCGAGACCGCGCGCCTGACCGAGCTCAGTCGCCAGGTCGGCTTCGAGGCGCCTGCCAGCGCCGCGCTCGCCCGCGCCAGTGCGGCGCAGGGCAACAGCCTGCTGACCGAGCGCCGCGCGCAATGCGATGTGCTGATCAAGGCGCTGGTCGCACTAACAGGTGTGGCCGAGCCCGCGCTGCGCAGCCAGCTCGTGGCGGGTGCAGCGAAGGTGCCGCAACCGGCGCAACTCGTGATTGCAAGCGTGCCGGCGCAGGCGCTGGCGCAGCGCCCCGATCTGCTCGGGGCAGAGCGCGAGCTGGTCGCCGCGGCGGCAGAGGTTTCGCAGGCGCGGGCCGCGCGGCTGCCGCGAATCTCACTGGTCGGAAGCCTGAGCGCGGCGCGCTTCGAGTCGAGTTTCGGCGACGACAGCGGCACACTCTGGACGATCGGTCCGGTGACGGTCTCGCTGCCCTTGTTCGACGGAGGCACGCGCCGCGCGAACATGGCTGCTGCGCAGGCGCGTTACATCGAAGCCGGAGCGCTCTACCGCGGCAAGCTGCGCACGGCGGTGCGCGAGGTCGAGGAAGCGCTCGTCGCGCTGCGCAGCACGGCCGACCGCAGTATCGACGCGCTGGTCGCGACCGAAGGCTTCACGACCTCGTTTCGCGCCACCGAGGCGCGTTTCAAGGGCGGCCTGGCGAGCCTGTTCGAGCTCGAGGATGCGCGCCGCTCTGCCTTGCAGGCGCAGGTCGCGCTGATCGATCTGCAACGCGAACGCAGCACTGCATGGATCACGCTCTACCGCGCACTCGGCGGGGGATGGTCTGACACCGGCACCTCCGTCGCAGCGCGGCATTGAACCAAAAGTCAACGATGTCAACCCAAATCATCTTCCGCCTGGGCGCCGTCGCGATTGCCGCGTTGTTCGTGATCAGCGTCGGCGCCGCCGACGACAAGAAGGCCGCCTCTGCGCCGCCCAAACCCGCACTGACCGTCACCGTCGCGCAGCCGCTGCAGGCTACGCTCTCGCGCAGCATTACCGCCAACGGCAGCATCGCCGCGTGGCAGGAGGCCAGCATTGGCACCGAGGCCAACGGCTTGCGTCTGGCCGAGGTGAAGGTCAATGTCGGCGACGTCGTCAAGCGCGGTCAGGTGCTTGCGACCTTCGCGCCCGACACGATGCAGGCCGACGTGGCGCAGACCCGCGCCGCGGTCGCTGAAGCCGAAGCGACGCTCGCCGAGGCCTCGGCGAATGCGCAGCGCGCCCGCACGCTGCAGGCCACCGGCGCGCTCAGCGACTCGGTCATCAATCAGTACCTCACGGCAGAACGCACTGCGCAGGCGCGCCTCGAGTCGCATCGTGCGATGGCCAACATGCAACAGCTGCGCCTAAAGCAGACGCAGGTGCTCGCGCCCGACTTCGGCGTGATCTCGTCGCGCAGCGCGACCGTCGGCGCGGTGCTGCCGGCCGGGCAGGAGCTGTTCCGCATGATTCGACAGGGCCGGCTCGAATG
>JANYBE010000226.1 GCA_025360945.1 Rhizobacter sp.
CCCTTGTTCTCCTCGCCGATGAGCTGATCGGCCGGCACCTCGACGTTGTCGAACCAGACCTCGTTGACCTCGTGCTCGCCGTCCATCGTGATGATCGGGCGTACCGTGACGCCGGGGCTTTTCATGTCGATCAGCAGGAAGCTGATGCCGGTCTGCGGCTTGCCTTCGTTGCTGGTGCGCACCAGGCAGAAGATCCAGTCGCCATACTGGCCGAGCGTGGTCCAGGTCTTCTGGCCGTTGACGAGGTAGTAGTCGCCCTTGCGCTCGGCCTTGGTCTTGACCGAGGCGAGGTCCGAGCCCGAGCCCGGTTCGCTGTAGCCCTGGCTCCACCAGACCTTGCCGCTCATGATGTCGGGCAAGAAGCGCTGCTGCTGCGCCGGTGTGCCAAAGGCCATGATCACCGGTGCCACCATCACCGGGCCGAACGGAATCACGCGCGGCGCGCCGGCGAGGGCGCATTCCTCTTCGAACAGGTGCTTCTGGATCGCGTTCCAGCCCGGGCCTCCGAACTCCTTCGGCCAGCCCCAGCCGTGCCAGCCCTTGGCACCCAGGATGCGGGCCCAGCGCTGCAGATCGTCCTTTGACAGGCGCAGCGCGTTGTGCACCTTGTGGCTGATGTCCTTGGGCAGCTTCTCGGCCACCCAGGCGCGAATCTGTTCGCGGAAGGCTTGTTCTTCGGGGGTGAAATTCAGGTCCATGGGGTCTCCGATCTGCAGCAATACGTGTTTTAGCACGATCGTGCGATTTTTTTCTGTCCCTGCTGTGACAGAGGCGGCTCCCGATAATCCCCCGGATGAATCCGCCCAGCTTTCGCAGCACTGTTGTAGCACTCGCGGTGGGCCAATTGATCAGCTGGGCCGCGCTCTACCGTGCGTTTTCTTCCTTCATCTTGCCGATGCAGCATGCGTTCGGCTGGACAAAGCCGCAGATGATGGGGGCGTTCACGCTTGGCCTGGCGGTCTGGGGCGCGGCGACCTACGCGGCCGGCGCCGCGATTGACGCCGGCCGCGGCCGCGCGCTGATGAGCTGGGGAGGGGTACTCGCCGGCGCGGGCTTTTTGCTGTGGTCGCGCGTCTATGGCATTGTCATGCTCTACGTCGCGTGGGCGCTGCTCGGCGCGGCGATGGCGATGCTGCTGTACGAGCCGGCGTTCAACATTCTGACCAAGCGCTTTCCCGACCGCTACGTGCGTGGCATCACCGCGCTGACGCTGGTCGGCGGTTTCGCGAGCACGCTGTCGTTCCCCGCCGCATCCTGGCTGATCGCGAGCCTGGAGTGGCGCGGCGCGCTGGCGGCCATCGGCTCGGTGCTGTTGCTGGTCGTCACGCCATTGCATGCGTGGGCGCTGCGCGGCACTCCGACCACAACAGTCCCAAGCGCAACGCACGATGTGGCCGCCGACGCCACACTACACGAAGCGCTGCGCCAACGTGCTTTCTGGCTGCTCACCGCGACCTTCACGCTGTACTCGTTCGCCGCAGCAGCGATGTGGGCGCACATGATGCCGGCCTTCGTCGCAAAAGGCCGCAGCCAGGCACAGCGCTCGCCGTGGTCGTGTGGTTTGGGCCCGCGCAGGTGGCCGGGCGGCTCGGCTACGTGGCGTTCGGTCGCTGGGTTTCGGCGCGGCGACTTGGGCTGATAGTGCTGGGCGGCCTGCCGGTTTCGCTCGCGATCTTCGCGCTCGCCGATCAGACCGCCGCGCTGTTGCTGTTCGCGCTGCTGTTCGGCGTTGCCAACGGCCTGGTCACGATCGTGCGCGGCAGCCTCGTGCCGGAGTACTTCGGCCGCCGCCACGTCGGGCGCATCAGCGGTGCGATGACCGCCATCTCGCTGATGGCCCGTGCGAGCGCGCCGCTGCTCACGGCCTGGCTGCTGATCGCGCTGCCGGGCTATCGCGAGATGCTACTGGTGTTGGCCGGTGTCGGGACGCTGGCTCTGGTGACGTTCGCGCTGGCGCGTCGGCCGGCCACAGGCTCAATGTCATTGCGCCGGGTCACGGCAGCACTTTCAGCGTCGCGCCCGACCAGGCATTGAGCGCGTGCACGCTGCCACGCAACGCCGGCTGCGTGCCCGGCTCGCTGGCCACGAGTTTCACGACGCGCTGCGAACCCGGCGCGAGATGGAAGAATTCGTCCTGGGCGACGAATCCCGGCATGTCGAAATGCAGCGACTGCGCGAAGCGCGTCGTGCTGATCGTGACCAGCGCACCGCCGTCGGCGGCGCGTTGCGCCCGTGCCGTCAGGCCGATGTCGCGATCGCGCCGGTTTGGCAGACCCTCGGGGAGGTGAAAGGCCTGCGCGACGGGCAAATCGTTCGCATCGAGCAGGCTGGCCACCACCAGCGCGTGCTCTGCCGGCCCGAAACGATAGGCGCGCGAGACATCGACGAAGCCGTCCAGCCACTCGGCCAGGTTCGCGCTCAGTGTGCCGCGCGCTGCAACAATGTGCGGCAGGGTGCGCCGGTGCAGGACGAGGCCGTCGTCGCGGTACAACGTGACCTCGATGCGCAGCGCGAGCTCGTGATCGGGATCGTTGGCGACGTGGATCTCCAGCCCGTTTGTGCCTTCGTCGCTGATGCTCATTGCAATCGGCGCGCAGGCTTGCTTGATGCCGTGGAACGCTGCCTTCGGCACACCCTGGTCGTCGATCACGCCCCAACCGGCGCCAGCCCACAGGTCGCGTGCGAACCAGACCAGCGCGCCACGGCAGGCCGAAGCACCACGCCGCCATTCGGCGAAGGTGGCGCGCATGACCTCGGCGCTGACCGCGCGGCTCAGGGCCAGGTAGCGCTCGTGATCGCTGCTGCGCAGCGCGACCGGATCGACGCCGTAAAGGTGCTGCAGGTAGTGGTCGCGCACGTCGTCGAAATCCCAGCCGGCGCCGAGGTCGCGCGGCGAGCGCGTCTTCCAGCCCGGGTGGTGAACACGCAGGCCGGTGCCACCGGGCATGCGTGCCAGTGTCGACGCCGGCGGCACGTTGGCGAAGCCCAGGCACTCGGTGGCGAAGCACAGCCCGCTGCGGCGCGCATCGTCCATCGGACGCAAGTAGGCGCCGACACCGTAGTACGAGGTCGTACCGACATCGTTCTGGTGCGGGAACGCGCCGCCGTGTGCGCTCGACGGCCAGTACGGTACATCGGGGCACCACGCCTGCACGAGCTCGCCGACCGCCTGGTCAAAGCCGGGCTGCGCCCAGGTCTCGCGCGCGCCGCCCCACATTGCGGCCTGCTGCTCGCCCTCGCTGTTGCCGCAAAGCACAGCCAGCGAGGGGCGCGCCTGCCAGCGTTGGAGCTGTTGCGTGAGCTCGTCGCGCACGGACGCGGCGAAGCGGTCATCGCCGTGCGGGTAGTCCATGTTGGCGAACATGAAGTCCTGCCAGACCAGGATGCCGAGCTCGTCGCAGAGTTCGTGGAAGTGGTCCTCTTCGTAGACCGCGGCGCCGCTCACGCGCAACATGTTCATGCCGGCGTCGCGCATTTGCTCGAGCGCGGCGCGACACGCCTCGCGGCTCGAACTCAGGCTCACGACGTCGAGCGGCATCCAGCAGGCGCCTCGGCAGAACACTGGCACGCCGTTGACGCGCAACGCGAAGTCACCGCCGGTTGTTTCGAGCGCGAGCTTGCGAAAGCCGACGCGACCGAGGTCGACGACGAGCGGCGCTTGGCCATCGCTCGATTGCAGTACGACGCGCGCCGCGTACAGTGCCGGCTCGCCGTGCGTGTGCGGCCACCAGAGCGCCGCGTCGGGCACGACCAGCGTGACCGCGCCGGCCACGAGCGTCGCGCGGTGCGTGACACCGGCGCGCTCGAGTTCGAGTTGTGCCGAGGCGCCCGCCGGGTTCAGCGTCAACGCCAGCGTGACGACGCCATCGCGGCCCTCGACACTGCTGCGCAGCCACAGCCCCGAGACGCCGACGGGGCCGTGCTCGATAAGTTCGACGCCGCGCCACGGTCCGACCGGCGCGGCCGCCGGAGCCCAGCCCGGTACGTGACCGAGCAGCGTGACACGGGCCCAGCGCAGCTGCTGGTGCTCGACCATCGGCGCACGCCAACGCGGACGCGGGCGGCGCTGTGCGAGCCAGGCGTCGAGCGCGGCGAAACGGATCAGCAACTCGTTGCCGCTCGTGCGCAGGGTCGGATCGGTGCAGCGGTGCGAGACGAACATGTTGCTGCTGGCCAGCAGGGGCTCGCCGTTGAGCCAGCCCTGAGCGAGGCCTGCGAGGCCTCCGAACGCTAGGCTACGGCGCGCGGCGGTGGGTGGCGCGTCAAAGCGCAAACGGAACCACCAGTCCTCGGCATCGAAGCGCCGTGGCGGGTCGTCGAGCGACCAGCGCTGCACACTGCGCAACGCCGCGGCCACGGTGCCCGCCGTGTCGACAGGAATCCAGGTGTGCTCGGGGTCGCCGGCCCATTGCGCGGGCTGCGTGATCGCCCCTGCGGGTGTGCCGCAGATCGACCAGCCGACAGTTAACGGTGTGCAGCTGTCGCCGGGTGCGCCGCGAATCCTGCCGCTGATCGCCGGTTCACTCACGCGTTGGCGATTCCCGCCACGGCGTCGCGGATCGCACTGATGCTGCCGAACACGCTGCGCTTGAGCAGCTCGTCGGGGAACTCGATGTCAAACTCGCCCTCGAGCGCGAGCATCACGTTGACGCTGGCCTGCGAGGTCATGCCGGCCTGGTAGAGGTCGGCGTCGGCGGCGAGCGTCGACGCATCGGCAGCCAGCCGCGCGTGCTTGGTCAGGATGTTGCGGATCTGGGGTTCGATATCGACCATGGTGTCCATGCAGAATACTCCGGGAGCGTTGTGATCAAGATGTTCAGCGCGGTGCCAGGGCCGCGACCATCGCGGTCGCGTAGTCGCCGTCATGGCTCAGGCTGAGTGTGACGTCGGTGCAGCCAGTGCGTCGCACGGCATCGGCCGCGCGGCCGTGAAAGGCCAGCGTGCAGCTGCCGTCGGGAGATTTTCGCACTTCGATGTCGCGCCAGCCGATGCCGGCCTCCGACAGGCCGAAGGCCTTGATGCCAGCTTCCTTGGCGGCAAAGCGTGCGGCCAGTCGCTGCATCGTGTGGGCAGGTGCGGCCTTGGCATACGCGGCTTCGTCGACTGAAAAAATGCGGTGCATGAAGCGTTCGCCAAACTCGGCGAGCGAGTCGGCAATCGCGCTGACGTGAACGATATCGACGCCCACACGCAAGCCCGCCGGTGCAAATACGGGGCACACCGATAGATCTTCGATGTCGGGAACGCGTGTTTTCATCGCGGGCTTGATTTTTCGACAGTTCGCACTATAGGCACAAGTGCGAAGCAGTGTAAATTCGCACGCGGCAAGGCGCACCGACGATTCTGGGGAGACTAACCCCCCGACTCAAGGGGTTCGATGCGGCCGATCGTCGATGGATGCTGATCGCCCGACGCGCTCATCCGATCGGTCGCGATGTTCGCCCTTTCAGGCGCTCGCTTCAACCCAACCAGAGGCCCAAGGCATGCACAGCCAGGAGTTCGACAAGTTGCTCAACACGGTGCGAAGGATCGCGACCGACATTGCTGCAAATCACGCCGCCGATGTGGATGCGCAGGCGCGATTCCCGCACGAGACACTGGCCGCGCTGCGTGAAGCGCGCGTGCTCTCGGCCAACGTGCCGATCGAATCCGGCGGCGCGGGCTGCTCTATGGTGCAGCTCGCAACACTGTGCGCTACGCTGGCGCAAGCCTGTGCGTCCAGTGCCATGGTGCTGGCGATGCACTACATCCAGGTCGCCTGCATTGCCCGCCACTCCACTGAGAGCGCGTTCTTCCGGAGTTATCTGTGCGAGCTGGTGGAGCAGCAATTTCTGCTGGCGTCAATGACCTCCGAGGTCGGTGTGTTCGGCGACACCCGCTCCAGCGTCTGCGCGGTTGAGCGCGCGAACGGCCGGTTCAAGCTCGACAAGGACGCGACCACCGGCTCATACTGCGCCGAGGCCGATGCGATCCTCGTCACCTGCCGGCGCGCGGCCGACGCGGCCGCCAGCGACCAAGTGATGGTGCTCGTACGCAAGTCGGACTGCACGCTGACCCAGACCACCAGCTGGGACACGATGGGCATGCGCGGCACGCGCAGCCCCGGCTTCAAGCTGGTGTCCGGCGGAGGCGAGGAGCAGATCGTTCCGGGTGCGTACGCCGACTCGTCGGCGCAGACGATGGTGCCGTACTCGCACATTCTCTGGTCGGCCCTGTGGTGGGGCATCGCGGCCGAGGCCGTGGGGCGCGCCGCCAACTTCGTGCGCGGGCAGGCGCGCAGGACGCCCGGCACCGTGCCGCCCACCGCGGTACGGCTGGCCGAGGTGTCGGCCCGACTGCAGACCATGCGCAGCAACTGGTTCGCGGTCGCAGGCGAATTCGACCGTGTCGATGCCACACCCGGCGGCATGGAGGAACTGACCCGCATCGGCTGGGCGCTACGCTTTAACAACCTCAAAGTGAGCTCCTCCGAGATGGCGCCCCAGATTGTGCACATGGCGCTGCAGATCGTCGGCATCCTTGGCTATAAGAACGACAGCCCGTTCGCCCTGAGCCGGCTGTACCGCGACGCGCTGTCGGGCTCGCTGATGGTTTCCAACGACCGGATCGCCGCCAAGACCGCATCCATGCTTCTCGTGTTCAAGGACGAATGATGCTTCAGACAACCCCGCGCGCAGCGACGGCCGACGGCTACGACGCGAAGACCTTCTACGACGGGCTGGTCGCTCACGGGCTGATCGTGCCGGTCGGCGTGCCTGGGGTTTTCGGCCGCGGCGCCGTGTTCGAGGATGTGCTCGAGCGTTTCAACGCCCTGGTGAGCGATCTTTCGCGCCACGACGGTGCCGAGGTCTTCACGTTCCCCCCGGTGATCGATCGAAGCATCCTCGAGCGTGTGCACTACCTCGATTCGTTTCCGCACCTGTGCGGCGCGGTGCACAGCTTCTTCGGCAACGAGCTCGCGGCGCTTGCGCTGGCCGAGCGCGCGAATGCGGGTGGTCCGTGGGGCGAATTGCTGGCGCAAACCAGCGTAGTGATGAATCCGGCCGCTTGCTACCCCGTCTATCCCAGCCTGGCAGGCACACTGCCGGCCCAGGGGCGGCTCGTCACGATGCTTAACTGGGTCTACAGGCACGAGCCTTCACCCGAGCCGACCCGCATGCAATCGTTTCGCGTGCGCGAGTTCGTGCGCGCGGGCACGCCGGATCAGGTCATCGGGTGGCGCGACATGTGGCTGCAGCGCGGTCTCGATCTGCTGCATTCGCTGGAGCTGCCGGCCCGATCCGACGTCGCGACCGATCCGTTCTTCGGCCGCGGCGGACGCATGCTCGCTGCCGGACAGAAAGAGCAGAAGCTGAAGTTCGAGGTCCTGATCCCGGTGATCTCCGCGAGCGATCCGACACCCGTGTGTTCGTTCAATTTCCACCAGGACCATTTCGGTTCGACCTTCGGCATCAAGACGGCCGACGGCGAGGTCGCGAACACCGCCTGCCTGGGCTTTGGCTTGGAGCGCGTGGTCATGGCGATCTTCAAGACCCACGGCTTCGAACCGAAGCACTGGCCGCTCGCGGTGCGCGAGCGTCTCTGGAAGTAGCACGGGAGCGCATGCCTTGACGAACTGCCGCGTGCTGCCCGAGGCCTCGGCCGGCAGCTACCTTCCGCACGAACTGCACGCCGCCAGCCGCATCTGGCTGGAGAAGAACTGCTACGTCGACATTTGGATCGAGGTACTGCATGCGCTGCGGCTCGACCCGGTCGCCGCGATGCCCTTCGTCCTCGCGGTCGATTTCGAAGGTGACCAGTGGACCTTTTTCAAGCCGTCGCATGATGACCTGCGTGCGCTGTACGGCGTGGACGTGCAGGAGCTGACAGTCTGGCGGCCGCTGATTGAGCACGCGGCGCAGCATCTGTCGGCGGGCAAGCTGATCAGCACCGAGGCCGATGCCTTCTGGCTGCCCGACACAGCCGGTACCGACTACCGCCAGCAGCACACGAAGACGACGATCGTGCTGAACGAGATCGATGTGGCGCAACGGCGGCTCGGCTACTTCCACAACGCCGGTTACCACGCGCTGGAGGGCGAGGACTTCGTCAAGACCTTCCGCCTCGATGTCGACCACGACCCCGAGTTCCTGCCGCTGTTCGCCGAACTTGTGCGCGTCGACCGCGTCGTGCATCGCAGCCGAGACCAACTCGCCGCGCTCTCAAGTGCCCTGCGGGCGAAGTACCTGTCGCGCCGGCCGCTGGTCAATCCGGTGCGGCGCTTCGGCGAGCGCTTCGCGCGCGAGCTGCCGCTGTTGCAGGCGGCAGGCATGGCGCACTACCACCAGTGGGCGTTCGCCACAATTCGTCAGCTGGGCGCAGCGTTCGAGCTCGCGGCCTTGCACGTCGCCTGGCTGGATCCGTCGGCCAAGCTGCATCCGGCCGCCGACGACTTCGAGCTGATAGCACAGCACTGCAAGACGTTGATCCTGAAGGCGGCGCGCGCCGTCAACACGGGCCGCGCGCTCGATGCTTCGACGCTCTTCGACGAAATGGCCGGCGCTTGGGATCGCGGCATGGCCGCGCTCGCGACGGCGTGAGCGCGGCGTGAAAGTTCAATACCGTTTGGTGAGCGTCATCGTGTCGTTCTCGCGCTTCATCTGAAAGCGCGTCAGAAAGCTGTTGCCAAGCAGCACGGCCGGCATCGGCTGCTGGCTCACCAGGCCGTCCACCTCGTAGAGCAGTACATCGCCGACCCGAACTGATGCGAGCTTGACCCTGTAGGAGATCATCTGCCCATTGGCGGTGTTGGTGACCCCGCGCTGGCCCTGGGTGAAATCAACGCCCAGATCGCGCGCCTGGTCCGCACCCATCGATACGTAGGTGGCACCGGTGTCCACCAGGAAGCGCACCGCCTTGCCGTTGATCGAGCCGCTCGCGAGAAAGTGTCCGCCGGTGCCGGCCGTGAGCACGATCTGCGTGCCTCCGCTGTCGTTGGACGCAGCGCCGAGGTTGACCTGCGCACCGCCCAGCGCGAGCGTGATGCGTTTTCCCTTGACCTCGACGACGGCGTCGCCGCCGGTCACCGAGACCAGCTTCACGCCCTGTACCGTGGCGCCAGCAGCGACGGTGCGCGGTGCGCCGTCGATCACCAGCAAGGCTTTGTCGCCGAAGCTGCCGCTCATCGCGACGGACTGTGCAAAAGCGGGGAGGGTGGCGAGCAGCGCCAGGACTGCGATCGGGCGGCGCATGCGCTCAGTCGCGGAAGTTGGTGAACGACAGTGGCGCATCCGCAATCTCCTTGCGGATCATGGCCATCGCGTCCTGAAGATCGTCGCGCTTCGCACCGGTCACGCGCACCGTGTCGCCCTGGATCGCGGCCTGCACCTTCATCTTGCTCTGTTTCACGAAATTCTGGATCTTCTTCGCGGTGTCCGAGTCGATGCCGTTCTTGACGACGATCAACTGCTTGACTTTGTCGCCGCCGATCTTCTCCACCTTGGCGCTGCGGTCGAGAAAGCGAATGTCGACACTGCGCTTGGTCAGCTTGGCGAACAGGATGTCGAGTACCTGCCCGATCTGGAAGTCGCTGTCGGCCCAGATCGTCAGCTCTTTTTCCTTCAGTTCGACGCGCGCCGACGAGCCCTTGAAGTCAAAGCGCGTGCCGATCTCCTTGGCGGTCTGATCCACGGCGTTGCGCACTTCGACGAGGTTGGGTTCGAGTACGGTGTCGAAGCTGGGCATGAAGTCGTCCTGAACGCGGAAAGGATGGAGGAAAATTGTGGCATGCAAATCGAACGGGGCGTGAGCCTCAAACCCTACAACAGCTTCAGCCTGCCGGCAGTTGCGCACACCTTGGTGCGTATCGCAAGCGATGCCGACGTGCGCCGCGTCGTCGATCACCCCCAACTCGGCCTGGCGCCCAAATTCGTGCTCGGCGGCGGCAGCAACATCATCCTGACCCGCGACATGCCGCAGTTGGTGCTCAAGGTCGAGGTGCGCGGCATGCGGCTGGTGGCCGAACGCGACGACGCCTGGGTCGTCGAGGCGGGTGCTGGTGAATCCTGGCACGAGCTGGTGATGTGGACGCTGGCGCAGGGCTACCCCGGGCTGGAGAACCTGGCGCTGATCCCCGGCACGGTGGGCGCGGCGCCGGTGCAAAACATCGGCGCGTATGGGGTGGAGCTGCAAGACCGGTTCGAGTCGCTCGATGTGGTCGATCTGCGCACCGGCTTGACGAGCACACTCAACTCGCAGCGCTGCGCCTTTGGCTACCGCGACAGCGTGTTCAAGCGCTCGCTGGCGGGCCGGGTGGTCATCACCCGTGTGCGCTTGCGCTTGCCGCGCCCGTGGCAGCCGGTGCTGGGTTATTTGGAGCTGGCGCGTAAGCTGGCCGAGCTGCAAGCCAGCGATTCGCAGG
>JANYBE010000249.1 GCA_025360945.1 Rhizobacter sp.
CGAAGCTCCACTTACCGCGCTTCACGTCGAACTCCTCCGGCGCCTTGATTTCGAGCAGATGGCCAACCGCCGAGGTGACGAGGTAGGTGTCGCTCTCGAAGTATTCGTCGTGCTTGTCGAACTTGCCGGCAGTAGGCGTCAGCGCGCGCACGATGTCCTGCGCGACGGAGGGCTTCTCGGCAATGATGAGTGACTTGGTCATGTGTGGTTTCAAGGTTGGCAGGTGGTCGCCCACGCCGCATCAATACAATCCGGGCTTCTCGCGCGCACGTGTACACGCGCGCGCACCCATGAATTCAATGTACATAAAGATTCCGATGACGCAAGACAGTGCTCCGAGTGCCCCTGCCGCCAAGACCCGCGGGCGCCGCATCCAGGTGCGCAAGTCGGGGGTGCATGGCAAGGGCGTGTTCAGCACGGCAAAGCTCAAGAAGGGCGAGTTGGTCATCGAGTACAAGGGCGAGATCATCGATTGGCCCGAAGCGCTGCGCCGCCATCCGCACGATCCGAGCGACCCGGACCACACCTTCTACTTCCACATCGACGAGCACAACGTGATCGATGCGAAGTTCGGCGGCAACGCCGCGCGCTGGATCAACCACGCCTGCGCGCCCAACTGTGAGGCCGACGAGGTCGACGGCCGCATCTTCATCAAGGCGCTGCGCGCGATCACGCTCGGCACCGAGCTGTTCTACGACTACGGCCTCATCATCGACGAACCCTACACGCCCAAGCTGAAGAAGCAGTTCGAGTGCCGCTGCGGCACCAAGGACTGCCGTGGCACGATGCTGGCGCCCAAGAAGAGACGCTGAGCCGTGATCGAGCCCACGCCACCCACAATGCACTGGGGCGCCGAGGCCCTGTGGCAGCAGCTCGTGCCGCTGCTACCGGGCCTGAGCGTCGAGGTCGTGCACAGCGCGCGCTCGACCAACACGACGCTGCTCGAGCGCGCCCGCGCCGCGCCAGACACCTCGCCTGGCGGGCTTGACGCGATCGTGCGCCCCAGCGTCGAGAGCGGCGCCTTCGGCCGGCGCGCGGTCGATCTGCAGCCCTGCCTGCTCGTCGCCGAGCACCAGAGCGCGGGGCGCGGCCGGCAAGGCCGGGCCTGGCATTCGGTACCCGGTGGTTCGCTCACGTTCTCGCTCGCGCTGCCGCTGGTGATGGCCGACTGCTCTGGCCTGTCGCTGGCGATCGGCGTGGCGCTCGCCGAGGCGCTGGACGACGCGCCCGCCGGCGCGCCGCGCATCGGCCTGAAGTGGCCCAACGACCTGTGGCTGCTCGGAGAGCCCAACGCCACGCGCAAGCTCGGCGGCATCCTGATCGAGACCGTCGGCGCGGGCGCGCAGCGCCTCGCGGTCATCGGCATCGGGCTGAACGTGCAGCGCTTCGAGCCGGCGGACGTGAACACCGGTTTCGCACCCCTGCACGAGCTCGACCCACAAGCTACCGCACCGGCCGTACTGGCGCGTGTTGCACTGCCGCTTGTGCGCGCGCTCAAGCAGTTCGAACGCGAGGGCTTTGCTCCATTTGCCGAGCGCTTCGCGGCCCGCGATGTGCTGATTGGGCGCAGCGTGACGACCACGCTGACCGAAGTGCCGCAGGGCACCGCGCGCGGCATTTCGGCCTCGGGCGCACTGCTGGTGCAGACCGACACCGGCATGGTCAGCGTCGCCAGCGGCGAGGTCAGCGTGCGCCTGGCGCAGCCAGCGCCGATCTGAGGATCGTCGCGTGCTCCGGACCCTCGTCGCCGCGCTGCTCGTGGCCAACCTTGCATTTTTCGCCTGGAGCCAGGGCTGGCTGGACGACATCGTCGGCGTGCGTTCCATAGGCGACCGCGAACCCGAGCGCATGGCGCGCCAGATGCGCCCCGAGCTGGTGCGCATCCTGCCGGTCGGCGATGCGACCGCGGGCATCGGCGTGCCCGAACCGGCGGCGCTCACCTGCCTCGAAGCCGGCCCGTTCAACGATGCCGATGCAGCCACCGCACAGGCTGGCGCGCAGACCGCCCTGCCCGGCGTGGGCGTCACCGATGTGAAGACCGACAAGCCCGCCGTCTGGATCGTCTACATGGGCCGCTACGCGAACCACGAGGCGCTGACGAAGAAGGCCGACGAGCTCAAGCGCCGCAAGCTGGACTACGAGGAGTTGCGCGACAACGCCGCACTTGCACCCGGCCTGTCGCTCGGACGCTTCGATGCGCAAGCCGCCGCCACCGCCGCACTGGACCAGTTCACGCAGCAAGGCATCCGCACCGCACGCGTCGTCGAGTTTTCACCGGCATCGAGCAGCCACATGCTGCACATCGATACCGCTGATGCGTCGCTGGCCGCACGGGCCGGCGCACTCAGGCTCGCCGCGCTCGGCAAGGGCTTTGCAGCCTGCACGAAGCCCTGAACAACCCGATCGGCATCTCCGCAGTGGCTGCGACGACCCGCAGCCGTGGCTTCATTTCCGGCGCCGCATCACGAGCCACACGCCGATCACCGACGCGAGCCAGCCAAGTAGCCAGCCGAGGTCCATGGCACCGCCGCCGCCTGAAGCCGTTGCGGTTGGCGCGGCGCTGATCGATATGGTGGCTTTGCTGCTGGCCTGTTTACCGGTGCTGTCGGTAACGGTCAAAGTGACATCGACGCTTCCTGCTGTGCTGGTCTGCAAGGTCGCGGCAGACGAGGTCGAGCTGGTCAGGCTTGCAAATGCTGCGCCGTTCGTAATCGCCCACTGATAGGTCAGGCTCGCTGTGGCGTCACCACTCGGCCACGACCCCAGCGCATCCAGGTTCACGGTGGCTCCGGCGACCACCGAAGTCGTTGAGGGATTCACGCTGGCGTGAATGGTCGCCGCCGCCGTGGTCGCGGCACCGGCATCCAGCAGCCCCGCCCCACACGTGCTGGTGGTGCAATAGCACTCGTAGTTTTGCGCGGTGCTGGTCGGCGCAGTGCATGCGCTGACAGGCACGAACGGGCCGCCCGTGGTCTGCTGTATCAGCCCTTCGCCCGTCGACGGGAATGCACGCGCGGTGCTCTGCAGCGCCGCCCTCACTTGCGTTGGCGTCAACGATCCATTCGCGGAAAGCATCAGCCCCACAGTCCCCGACACCAACGGCGCCGAGAAGCTGGTACCCAGCGAGGCATCGCTGCCGCCGCTCGTGTAGATTGCACCGCCCGCGGAGGTTGCCACCGGCGTCGTGGTGCCGCTGTTGCTGGTGGTCAGGATCGGGTAGATGCAGGTGCCGCTGCTGTTGACGCAATTGCCGGCGGGCGCGCTGATCGTCGCCTTCGGACCGAGGTCCGAGTAGCCGACCTTGGTGCCGGTGTGGCGCACGCCGACCACGGCGATCACGCCGGTGCAATTGGCGGGTGTTCCGACCGTCAGGCCGTCGTTGCCCGCGGCGACGACGACGACGACCGGTGGGCTCGCAACCGCCAGTTCATCGATCACGGTCTGGTAGCCCGGACTGCAAGCACCCGACGAACCCAGGCTCATGTTAAGGACGCGAGCCGGCGTGGGATTGGGCGGAACGCCAGGAACCTCAAGGCCACCGGCCCACCGCATCGCCGCCTGAATGTCGGAGTCGAAGCCACCGCAGGCGGCCAGCACCCGGACCGGCTGCACCTTGACGTTGTAGCCGGCCGAGGCCATGCCAATGGCGTTGTTGGTCTCTGCGCCGATCAAGCCCGCCGTTTGCGTGCCGTGCCAGCTGCTGCCCTGCGGCGCCGCTTTGTCGACGCACTGGTTGGTCATCGTCGTGAAGTCGCCGGGGTCGCTTGCGTCCGCGCTCCAACCAGTCTGGCTGGTGCCGTTCGTAGAGACAAAATTGCGCCCGGCGATCAGCTTGTTCGTCAGGTCCGGATGGTCGAAGCGGACGCCAGTGTCGATGTCGGCCACGACAAGGCTGCTCGTACCCGTCGTCACGGCCCAGGCCGCGGGGGCGTTGATCGCCGAGACCAGCGTGGCTCCCGGCGCCTGCAGGTACCACTGGCCGGCCGCAGGCGTCTGCGCGTTGGCCGTGTTGAGGAAGAGCGGGTCGTTGACGCTCACGCCGACCGCGTACTTGCGTTCGTCGACCTCGGCAGACTCGACATCGGCTTGCGCGCTCAGCTGCGCAGCGAGTTCGGCCGAGCTGAGCCCAGAGCTCCTGAGCACCTGGGTGCGCGGACCGACGGCGCGCCCGTCGGCCAGCGACAAGCCCAGCCGCTGCGACAGCGCCGAGGCATGCTGCGGTCCGTTCGTCGCGCCGCTCACCGACAGTGCGCGCATCAGCGCCGAGTCGGCCTTGAACTTCACGATGACGCGCGCCTCGGTCTCGACCGGCGCGACACCCGTGCGAGGCAGCGGGCCGCGCTCCGCGCCGAAGGCGGGCAGTGCGGCCGAGGCACACAGCGACACCGCGACCAGCGAAGCCAGGATCAGGCGGTGACGGAGATCAGTCTTCATGGTTTCTCACACGGGAGTACGGCGATGGAGACAGCGCGTCGCGCGCGGCGCGCCGCCTGTCTGACCGAGTGTAGAACCCGTGCTGTCGGTGCGACCCGTGAAAAACGCAACGGATTACCGCACTGACAGTACCCTTACCGATGCTTACTGCGTCGACCGGATCAGGAATTGCGGCGCCGCCATGTCGCCACCCATCAGCACGGTGTAAACGCCGCCGGGGGTGAGGATGTTGTTGATGTTCGAGTACTGGGTAGACGATGTCGACGAGGTAACGATCAGACTCATCGCGGTCGTGCTGCCCGGCACCGACACGGAGCTCGATGCCTGACCTGCCGCGACGCCTGTTGCCACCAGCGCATTGTTGGCCGTCAGCGTGAGCGCACCGACACCTCCCGTCACGCCATTGATCAGACGCAGCTTCACGGTCGTGGCATCACCGGGCGGACGGTTGTCATCGGTGAGCAGCGAGGCGACTGGGCTTCCCACGTTGCCATAGACGAGCAGCGTCATGTCGCTGCCGGCGATCAGCGCAGCAGCTGGCGCGCCGACTGACGCGCTGTTGACGCTGATGTTGAGCGTGCTGCTCGCCGGCACCAAGGTGTAAAAGCCAAAGGCGGGTGCAAGGCTACCGGCAGTGACGACGGTGCTCCCGGCGAGTGCCGAGACGGCGGCGCTGCCGGAGACGGCCGCAGCCAGCCGCAGGCGCACGTTGGTATTGCGCGTGGCGGAGTAAGTGGCCTGCTGGATCAGCAGCGAGCCGTTGAGCAGCACGCCGCCCGAGGCCGGCGACAGCACGACCGTACCGATCTGCTGATTCGTGAGCGTGACCGCCGGCATGTCCAGGCGCAGATCGCTCTTGTTGCCGTAGCCGGTGACGCGCACGCGGTAAGTGCCCGGGCTGTAGGCGGCATAAACGGTCGAGAACGGCACGTTGCCGGTCGTGAGGCTGATCGGCGAACTGGCGCTGGCCAGATCGACGCTCGGGTCGGTGATGTAGACATCGAGCTTGCCCGCGTCGCCTGCGACGTTGTAGATCCGCAGTTCCGCGACGCCCGAGGCCGGGGCGGTCTGGTCCTCGTTGAGCACCACCGTCTTGACGGTACTGGCCGATTCGTACGCAAACAGCGTGTAGTGGTTTCCGCCGGCGAGCGTCGGCACGATTGTCGTGAGCGCGGTGCCGGCGCCCGCATCGTTCAGTTGCAGCGTCGTGCTGCCGCTGGCCGGTGCGGTGTAGGCGCTGACAGTGTCGGCAGTGGTTGCCGAGACCGCGACACTGGTGTTCACGAGCAGATCCAGTGAGGGATGCGTCAGCGTGGCGTTCGCCACCCGCAACGACGCGCTGGAGGACGAACCACTGCCGCTGCCGCAACCCGACAGCGCGAGGCCTGCAGCTGCCAGCCCGACCATGCACCACAACTTGAGCTTCTTCACGTCTTAAGTCCTTGCCTTGAGTTCACGAGCGCCAACCCGACATTGTGCATGACACGTCCGTTATGCGGATTTGTACCGGCGCATCCCCAGGCAAAGTAATGTCAACGCCGTGTAACGTCGACATGCCACCCCTGCGCGCAGCGTATGCTGGCCGCATCGGAGAACGATCTCCTGCAAGGAGCCCAACATGCGTCAACCGACTCGTCGTGCCGCGATCGTCGCGGCCGCCATCGCCGCCACATTGAGCAGCTCGCTCGCCGCCCGCGCGGCCGAGTTCGCGAGCGTCGTCTCGTCCACCCCCGTGATCGTCTCCGTGACGGTGCCACGCCAGCAGTGCAGCGACGGACAGCAGCTGGTTCAGCAACGCCCCAGTGGCGCAGGCGCCCTGGTCGGCGCGATCGCCGGCGGCGTGATCGGCCACAACCTGGGCAACGGTTTGGGCCGTGCGGCGGCGACCGGTTTCGGCGCGGTGGCCGGGGCCGTCGTCGGCGACCAAGTCGAGGCCGCCAACAGCCCGGTCAGCGAAGTGCCGGTGCGGCGTTGCCAGATGGTGGGCAGCGTCGAGAACCGCACCGTCGGCTACGACGTGGTCTACGAGTACGCCGGCCAGCGCTACAGCACGCGCATGGCGCGCGACCCGGGCCGGCAGTTCGCGGTGAGCGTGCAGCCGGCCGACGGCGGGGGCCTGCCCGCGCCGCTCGATGCCGGGCGCGAGGGCACACCGGTGCCGTCGAGTGCGGCGCCGCAGACGGTCTATTCCGCGCCTGAGCAGCCGGTCTACTACGCACCCTACTACGCACCCTCCTACGCGCCGTACTACGCGCCGCCGCTCTACATCGCACCCGTCATCGGCTTCGGCTTTGGCTACTACGGCGGCTATTACGGCGGCCACCGCGGCCACTGGCGCTGAGCAAGGGACGAGAACGAGAAACGCGCCCTGGGGCGCGTTTTTTATTGAGGTGCGAATCGCTTACTTGGCGACCACGCGCACCATCTCGAGCACCTTGTTCGAGTAGCCCCACTCGTTGTCGTACCAGGCGACGACCTTCACGAAGGTGCTGTCCAG
Source organism: Rhizobacter sp. (assembly GCA_025360945.1). Taxonomy (GTDB): domain Bacteria; phylum Pseudomonadota; class Gammaproteobacteria; order Burkholderiales; family Burkholderiaceae_C; genus LMDS01. The sequence continues at coordinate 6,932 of JANYBE010000249.1, forward strand.
CGCGATGCCGGCCTCGGCATCGAACACCGAGGTCATCGCCTCACCGCGGAAGTCGGTCGAGACAACCTTGTCCTCGGTGTAGCCGAGCACGCCCTTCATCGCGCCTTCCGATTGCGCCTTCATCTCGGCGCAAATTTCCTTGTAGCTCGCTTCCTTCACAAGCTCGACCGTCAGGTCGATCACCGACACATCGGAGGTCGGCACGCGGAACGACATGCCGGTGAGCTTTTTGTTCAGCTCCGGGATCACGACGCCGACGGCCTTCGCCGCGCCGGTGCTCGACGGGATGATGTTCTCGAGAATGCCGCGACCGCCGCGCCAGTCCTTGTTCGACGGGCCATCGACGGTCTTCTGCGTCGCGGTCGTCGCGTGCACCGTTGTCATCAGGCCGCGCTTGATGCCCCATTTGTCATGCAGCACCTTGGCCACGGGCGCCAGGCAGTTCGTCGTGCACGAGGCGTTTGAGATGATTGCCTGGCCGGCATAGGTCTTGTCGTTCACGCCGTAGACGAACATCGGCGTGTCGTCCTTCGACGGTGCCGACAGGATGACCTTCTTCGCACCGGCGACGAGGTGCTTCTCGGCCGTCTCCTTAGTCAGGAACAGGCCGGTCGCTTCGACGACGATTTCGGCACCGACCTCGGCCCACTTCAGGGCCGCAGGGTCGCGCTCCTGCGTCAGGCGGATGCGCATGCTGTTGACGATCAGCGTGTTGCCGTCGACCGAGATGCTGCCCTTGAAGCGGCCATGTACCGAGTCGTACTGGAGCATGTAGGCCAAGTAGTCGGGCTCGAGCAGGTCGTTGATGCCAACCACTTCGACATCGGGAAAGTTCTTGACAATGGCCCGGAAGACCATCCGTCCAATTCGGCCGAAGCCGTTGATACCGATCTTGATTCCC
>JANYBE010000253.1 GCA_025360945.1 Rhizobacter sp.
GACGGTCTTGCCGCCGACACTGATCTGCCGCGACGCGGCCTTCGGGCAGGTGTCGGTCGTCATGATCGCCTCGGCGGCGTTGCCCCAGTTGTCGGCGCGCAGGTTGGCGAGTGCGGCTGGCATGCCGGCGACAATGCGATCGACCGGCAGACTTTCCATGATCACGCCAGTCGAAAACGGCAACACCTGCTCGGGCGCGATCTGGAGCAGCCCGGCAAGCGCAACGCAGGTTGCACGCGCGCGCGCCAGACCGTCCTCGCCGGTACCTGCATTGGCATTGCCGGTGTTGATGACGATGGCACGCGGGTTACTTGTACTCGCCAGGTGCGTGCGGCACAGCTGGACTGGCGCAGCGCAGAAGCGGTTCGCGGTGAATACGCCCGCGACCGTCGAGCCTTCGGCGATCGCAACCACAGTCAGGTCGCGGCGGTTCGCCTTGCGCACGCCAGCCATCGAGATGCCGAGCTCGACGCCGGGCACGGCAAAGAGGCTGTCATGGTCTGGGACTTGCAGGTTGACGGGCATGATGGTGTCGGCGGGAAGACGATTGCTAGCGATTGTAGGAAGGCGCGAGACACGCGACAAATCAACCGAAACCTGTAAGGCCTGCCAGTGTGCAAGGTTTGGCGTGTGAACTAGAGTCGATCAAACCATGATGTTGGGATTTCTGGATGCTGTCCTTCTTTGCCGATCTGATCACGCGCACCGATGAAGCGCGGCGCGAGTTCGAAACGAATCCGGTCGTGCTCGACGCCGTCGCGCACGGCATGCCCCTCGAGCGCTACCGCAAGCTGCTGCTCGAGCTCTATCATCTGGTCTGGCACTTCAACCCGGTGTGCGCCGCTGCCGCGAGCCGTGTGCCGGACAAGCTTCGCCAGGTCCGCTACTTCCTGTATGAGCACATGCACGAGGAATCCGGCCACGAACAATGGGTGATGAACGACCTCGAAGCGGTCGGCGTGAGCCAGACTACGCTGCTGACGCAGCAGCCCTCGTTGCACACGCTCGGACTGGTAGGCTACAACTATTGGGCTGCCGACCGGCGCGATCCCTGCTCGGTACTGGGCATGATGTACACGCTCGAAGTGATCGCCTCGGTCTACGGCGGCACGTTCGCCGAGGCGATCCGCAGTTCGTTGCTGCTTGAGGGCGAGCGCGGTGTGTCGTTCATCAGTTCGCACGCGACGATGGACGCCGAGCACATGGCCGAGCTGCGCCAGGTTCTGAACACGATCGACGACCCGGCCGCTCGTGAGGCCATCGTCGAATCCACACTGATGAACTTCTCCCACTTCACCCGCATGTTCGCATCCCTATGAGCGACGACCACTCGCGCGCGCTGGCGACGCTGATGACGCGTCCGTACAAGTACATCGGGCTGGAATGGAACGAGGAGCTGAGGGCGCTGCGCCTGCGCACGCGGGTCAAGCCGATCCAGTGCTACAGCCTCGCCGCGATGGGCGAATTGCAGCGCGTCTTCACCGACATCAGCGAGAACCCGGGCTTGGTGAAGCACTATGTGATGACGTCGGATGTTCCCGGTGTTTTCAACTTCGGCGGCGATCTGTCGCTGTTCGTGCTGTTGATCCGCGCCCGTGACATCGACTCCCTGCTCATGTATGGGCGGCGCTGCGTCGACCTGATTTGGTGGATGGAAAACGCCTCGAGTCTGGGTGTTCACACGACCGTGCTGGTGCAGGGCGATACGCTGGGCGGCGGGCTCGAATCGGTGATGCCGTTTCACAAGGTCATATTCGAGCGCAGTGCGCAGGCCGGCTTCCCCGAGGTCTTGTTCAACCTGTTCCCCGGCATGGGGGCATGGAACTTCACGATCCGCAAGGCGGGCTTCTCGGTGGCCAACGAGATGATCCTCTCGGGCAAGTTGTACACAGCCGACCAGTTGTTTCGACGCCAGCTCGTCGACCTGGTCGTCGAAGACGGCGACGGCGAAAACGCGATCGAAACCGTCATGCGCGCGGTTCATCCACGGCTTCGAGGCACGCTGGCCGCGCTCGATGCGCGGCGTCGCGCCGCTCCGATCACCTACGAGGGGCTGATGGAGATCGTCGACCAATGGACCGGGTCGGCGCTGTCCCTGACCGACCGAGACCTGCGCCTGATGGAACGGCTCGCGCGCGCCCAAGCCCGCAAGGCCGGCGGTGCGGCAGAAGGCGCCGTCGACGAGATCAAGCGCATTGAGCTCGACTCCGCCTGGGGTGAGGAGCGTGGCACCGGCATCACCGTCTGGGGCGGGCTCGGTGGCTGACTCTCGGGCTACTGCAGCCAGACCGAGAGGATCTCGCGCAGCTGCTCGCGCGTGTAAGGCTTGGTAAGGTGGGCGTCCATGCCGACCTCCAGCGCGCGCTGCGCGTCCTCTTCGTAGGCATCGGCGGTGAGCGCGACGATCGGCGTGCGCGGCAGCCGCTGGCGCCGCTCGCGGTCGCGGATGTGCAGCGTCGCCGTGTAGCCGTCCATCACCGGCATCTGGCAATCCATCAGCACCAGATCGACGGAACGGCGCGATAGCAAGTCGAGCGCCTCCAGGCCATCCTCGGCCTCGATGATGTCCAGGCCGAGCGACTGCAGCATCTCCTCGGCAATGATGCGGTTAACGGCGTTGTCCTCGACCACCAGCACGGTGCCGCCCAGCGCATGCGGGAGCGCGTCGAACGCCGACATCGACGAGTCCGTCACCTCGCCCGTGGGCGGATTCGGATCGAGCTCGAACCCGAGGTCGAAATGAAACACCGATCCGACACCGCTGCTGCTGTTGGCCTCGATGCGCCCGCCCATCGCCTCGACGATCTTCTGGCTGATGGCCAGGCCCAGCCCGGTGCCGCCCTGGCGCTTACCGCGCGCCGTCTCGACCTGCTGAAACGGCTGGAACAGCCGACTCATCGCCTCGGGCGGAACACCGATACCGCTGTCCGCGACCTTGAAACGCACGCGCGCCGCGCAGGCGCTCTGACCGCTGAGCACCCCCAGTTGCAGCGTCACGCTGCCGCGTTCGGTGAACTTGATCGCGTTGCCGACCAGGTTCAGCAGCACCTGCTTGATGCGTTGTGCATCGCCGATGACGTGGTCGACAACGCCCGGTGCGAGGTCGAGTACCAGGGTCAGCCCCTTGGCCTGCGCGTTGGCGCGGAACAGCGCGACCACCGACGAGGCCGTCGCATGCAGCGACAAAGGCAGACGGCTCAGGTTGAGCTTGCCGGCCTCGATCTTGGAGTGGTCGAGCACGTCGTTCAGGATCATCATCAGCGACTCGCCCGATGACGCCGCGGTCTTCACGAGCCGGCGCTGCTGCGTGTCCAGCCGCGAGCTGCGCAACAACTCGAGCGCGCCCAGCACACCGTTCATCGGGGTTCGGATCTCGTGGCTCATGGTTGCGAGGAACTGCGATTTCGCCGTGTTCGCGGACTCGGCCAGCTCCTTAGCTCGCTGCAAGGACTCATTGGCCGCATCGGCCTCCTTGCCATGCTCGATCGCTCGGGTTGTAGTCACGAGAAACTCGCGCGCCGCGCGGTACAGCGTGATTCCGAAGATCAACGCCAACGCGGCCAAAGGAAACGAGCGCACGGCCTCGTTGCCGAGGCTGACCCCGATCACGGCGCCTAGCTGGATACCGGCCAAGATCGGGAACGAGCGGCCGACGAGCGTCATGAAAAATGCAGCGACGGTAATCGAGCCGAACGCCATCCCGATATAGGTCGTCGCGGTGGTGCCCGACAAACCCGGGTAGATGCCAAAGGTCGCCACGGCCCACATCAAACCGGCCAAGGCGGCGTTGCCTTCCAGACCACGCTCCAGCGTGCGCAGCCGCTCGACCGAGAGGTTCGCCAGCTCCCGGTAGCCCCGACTGATCCAAAGCCGCCAGGCAGCGACCAACACGCCAATGACGCCCGTCGCGAGCGCGGCGCCAGTGCTGTGGCCGACCACGCCGAAGACAACAATGATTGCGACGGCCGCAAGTTGCAGCAGCACGCTGCGCGTCGAGTTGTGCAACGCCAGCTGCAACAGCTCGCGCTTGACTCCCGCCTCTGTCGATGGATCGTCGGACATGAGGTGGCAGCATAACGCGGCGCACTGCCCGTGCGCGCACCCGACGCGGAATTTGACGCGCGCCGTGCGCGCTCAGGTCGGGCTCAGACGATCAGGCGAGTCGCCCGTGGCACTGCTTGTACTTCTTGCCGCTGCCGCAAGGGCACGGATCGTTGCGGCCGACCTTGGGTACCTCGGCCGCGAGCGTCGTAAGGTCGGTCTCTTCCGATACGCTGCCATCCTCGTTCGGGTGCGTGTAGGTGACGTTGCTGATGCGCTCGGCGCGTTCTTCGATCGCCTCGGCGGCCTGTGCCACCTCTTCCTGCGACTGAATGCGTACCGTCATCAGCACGCGCGTCACGTCCATCTTCACCACGTCGAGCAGCTGCGAGAACAGCTCGAAGGCCTCGCGCTTGTACTCCTGCTTCGGGTTCTTCTGCGCGTAGCCGCGCAGGTGGATACCCTGGCGCAGGTAGTCGAGCGCCGCGAGGTGCTCGCGCCAGTGCGAGTCGATCGACTGCAGCAGGATCAT
>JANYBE010000269.1 GCA_025360945.1 Rhizobacter sp.
CGATGGGCCGCGTCATCTTCATCGGCGCCGGCCCAGGTGCGGCGGATCTGATCACGCTGCGTGGCGCGCGGCTGCTGGCGCAGGCCGATGTTGTCCTATTCGACGCGCTCACCGACCCGGCGCTGCGTGCACACGCGCCCGACGCGAAATGGGTCAACGTCGGCAAGCGCGGCTTCTGCGACAGCACCGGCCAGGCGTTGATCAACGCGCTGCTGGTCAAGTACGCGGGCGAAGTGGGGGTCGTCGTGCGCCTCAAGGGGGGTGACCCGAGCGTGTTCGGCCGGCTCGAGGAAGAACTGGACGCTCTGCATGCTGCTGGCATCGCCTGCGAAGTCGTGCCCGGTGTCACCGCCGCGATCGCCGCGGCTGCCGCTTCGCAGCGCCCGCTCACCCGCCGCGGTGGCGGCCGCAGCGTGAGCCTGGCGACCGCGATGACGCGCGAAGGCCAGGTGCGCGCAGCACGCACGGCCGACACCGAAGTCTTCTACATGGCGGGCAAGCAGCTGGCCGCGCTGTCGAGGCGCCTGGTCGCGGCCGGCTGGGCCGGCGACACACCGGTCAGCGTGGTCTCACGCGCCGGCTGGTCCGATCAACTGCACAGCGACCACTCGGTCGCCGACCTCGGCCGCGCGAGCATGCTTCATGCGGGCCGGCCCACGGTCGTGACGGTGGGCGCCGGTGCGGCACCGCTGACCCGGGCCGCTGCCGAAACCCGCTCACCAGTCGCGGCCACCGCCCCGCCCTAAAATCTCCCGAATGACGCACCGGTTCGTTCGGCCGCGGCGCATCCCCACAACCCAAGAGTTCCCTCATGACCCACGTCGTTCTCGAATCGTGCATCCGCTGCAAGTACACCGATTGTGTGGACGTGTGCCCGGTCGACTGCTTCCGCGAAGGTCCGAACTTCCTGACCATCGACCCGGACGAATGCATCGACTGCGCCGTGTGCATCCCCGAGTGCCCGGTCAACGCGATCGTGCCCGAGGAGGACGTGCCTGGCGAGCAGCAGCACATGATCGCGCTGAACGCCGAGCTCGCGAAGGGCTGGCCCAGCATCACCAAGCGCAAGGCGCCGCAACCCGATGCCGACGACTGGAAAGACAAGACCGGCAAGCTCGGCCAGCTGATCAAGTAGCACGCCGTGACGCCCACCGATGCAATCGTCATCGGCGCCGGCCCGGTCGGCCTGTTTCAGGTCTTCGAGCTCGGCCTGCTCGGCATTCGAGCGCATGTGATCGACTCGCTGCCGGAGCCCGGTGGCCAGTGCATCGAGCTCTACGCCGACAAGCCGATCTACGATATCCCCGCCACCCAGGTGTGCACAGGACGTGAGCTGATCGCGCGGCTATTGAAGCAGATCGCGCCGTTCAAGGCAGAGTTTCATCTGGGTCAACAGGTAAACGTCGTCGAGCGACAGCCCGACGGGCGCTTTCGCATTGAGACATCGGTGGGCACGCAGCTGCTCGCAAAGACCATCATCATTGCCGGCGGCGTGGGCTCGTTCCAGCCGCGGCGCCTGAAGATCGACGGCATCAACGCATTCGAAGGCTCGCAGCTGTTCTACAGCGCGCCTGCGGCCGATGCCTTCTCCCACAAGCAAGTAATCGTGATCGGCGATGGCGACGCAGCGCTGGAGTGCGCACTGAGCCTCGTGCGGCAGCACGCTCGCGTCACGCTGATGCACCGTCGCGATGAGTTCAAGGCCGCGCTGCCTACGCTCGAAGAAGTGCGGCAACTTCGCGCGGCCAACCAGTTGCAGTTCATCGCCGCGCAACCCACCGGCATCGAGCAGAGCGGCGGCCTGCTCGGCGCCTTGGAGGTCAGCCGCGCCGACGGCAGCAGCGCATCGTTGCCGTTGGAAGCGCTGATAGTGCTTACCGGTCTGAGCCCCAAGCTCGGCCCGATCGCCGATTGGGGACTCGCGCTCGAACGCAAGCAGTTGGTCGTCGACACGGCGAGTTTCCAGACCAGCACGCCGGGCATCTTCGCCGTCGGTGACGTGAACACCTATCCGGGCAAAAAAAAGCTGATCCTGTGCGGCTTCCACGAGGCCGCGCTCGCAGCCTTCGGCGCTGCGGCGCAACTATTCCCGGGTGAACCGTTGCATCTGGAGTACACGACAACCAGCCCGCGGCTGCATCGCGCGCTCGGCGTCGCACCTGGGCCATAATTCAGCCTGCTGTGCGGTTCGCCCGCACAGCTTTCGCTAGGGGTGTTGGATCGCGCAAGGCTTGAAGTCGCGCGCGGTTCGACTGAGAAAGTCCCTTTGAACCTGATTGAGGTAATCCTCGCGCAGGGAAGCATGGTCAACGGCCGCCATCCTCGCGGCGCAGTGAGCCCGCCGACCTGCCGTCGTTTCATGGAACCACGATGGCACGCTATTCGACATTCAAACGCTCTTCGATCGCCGCCGCCGCATGGCTGGTGGCCTCACACACGCTGGCGCAGACCGCGCCCGCAACCTCCGCACAACTCGACGCCGTCACCGTCACCGGCCGCGCGCTACCGGCCGCCACCGTGGGCGGATGGGGCGACATCCCGCTTTCGAAGACGCCGCTGCAGGCCAGCGTATTCACGACCGAGCAATTGCGCGACATCGGCGCACTGCGCCTCTCCGATCTGATCGGCGTCGACGCCGCTGTCGGCGACGCGTACAACAGCGAGGGCTACTGGGACTTCCTCACCGTCCGCGGCTACGTCCTAGACAACCACTTCAACTTCAAGCGCGACGGGCTGCCGATCAACGCCGAGACCTCGATCCCGCTCGACAACAAGTCGCGCATCGAGATCCTCAAGGGCACCAGCGGCATGCAGGCCGGCACCAGCGCGCCCGGTGGCCTCGTGAAC
>JANYBE010000340.1 GCA_025360945.1 Rhizobacter sp.
ACGCCCGAGGCCTTGGTCAGGAATGCGCGCAGCCACACGGGCGCGGCGCTGCGGCCGGTGCTGGCGCGGGGGTGAGAACGGAATCGATGGTGCCGCACATCGTGATCCCGAGCATCGCGAATCGGTAGCCCATCATGATCAGTCCCACGGCGGTGTCAGCACCAGCAACTTAAGCCACCCGCGTGGCACTGCCGACGCCGTAGACCGGGCCGATCGGGGCGTAGAGATAGGCGGCGCTCGGGCTCGCTGGGCACCGATGTCGCGGGCGATGTCTGCGACCCGCGGGTCGCGGTGCACGGGGCCGGCGACGCGACCGCGGTCTGGTGTCAAATGAGCCAAAGCGACGGCAGCACAGCGCTGCTGACTGGCCGCTTGCTCGGCGGTGGCGCCTAAGGTGCGTCGCAGGTGCTCACCCCGGCCGCACCCGCTGGCTTCAGCTACCGGGTGCCCGTATCGCTGCGAATCCAGCCGACCGCACGGTCGCGATCTGGGGCACCGATTCGTATTTAGCGCGGCGCCTGGGCGGTCCGCGCCCTGTTTTCCGCGCTTCGTCCCTTCCGCTGATGCGCGGGCCTTGACCGACCTCGGTCACCGCGCTTACCTTCGCGCGATGACGACCTCCGAGCGCCCCGCTTGTGCACCGCTCACCCACTGGGACCGGGCCCGCCTTGTGCCGACCCGCCGCCAGCTCGCGCTGGCAGTGACCTTGGCGGTGGCCGGTGCGGTGGCGATTAACCCGATCACGATGAATCCGTTCGTCGAGATTCTCGGCGAGACGCTGTTCGTTGGCATGGTGCTGCTGTTCGGTTTCATCGTGGCAGGGGCGTGGCGGCAGACTTTACTGCCGCGCTGGGTGGCGCAGGTGCTGGCTATCGGGCTGGGCGCGGCGCTCTCGCCGCTGGTCGTGCAGATGCTCTCGGTGCACGGCGACTTCTCGGCCTTCATCGGCTCGCCCCACAACGTGCGCGGCTACGTGCTGGTAACCTTTGGCGCAGCCATCGTCGGCACGCTGTTCGCGCTCGGCGCGCTCTACCGCGAGCGCGATGCGCAGGCGCGCGCCGAGGCGCTGCAGTTCGCGCTCGAACGCGAGACGCTGCAGCGCCAGGCGACGGACGCGCAGCTGCACCTGATGACCGCGCAGATCGAACCGCACTTCCTGCTCAACACGCTGGCCAATGTGCAGCAGCTCGTCGAGAGCGGTTCGCCGCGTGCCGCGCCGGTGTTCCGCAGCCTGATCGCGTACCTGCGCGCCGCGATGCCGCAGCTGCACCAGCGGACCGCGACGCTGGGTGACGAGGAGCGCTTGGTGCGCGCTTACCTCGAGCTGATGCTGATGCGCATGCCGGACCGGCTCACGTTCACGGTCGAGATCGAGCCCGCGCTGCGCGCGCTGCCGTTCCCGCAGATGGGCTTGCTGACACTGGTCGAGAACGCGATCCGCCATGGCATCGATCCGGCTTGCGACGGTGGTCGCATCGAGGTCGGTGCGCGCCGCGATGCCGGCGGCGAGCTGTGCTTGTGGGTGGCCGATACCGGCGTCGGCCTGAGCGAAGGCACGGGCACCGGCACGGGCCTGCGCAATCTGCGCGAACGCCTGCAGGTGTTCTTCGGACCGGGTGCGATCGTCGCGCTGCTCGCGCTGGTGCCGCACGGTGTGCGTGCCGAGATCCGTGCGGCGCCGGCCGCGGCATGATGGCGACCATGCCCGCCGCGACCGCGCTGATCGCCGACGACGAACCGCTGCTGCGAGAGCAGCTTGCGGCGCACCTCGCGCGCCTGTGGCCCGATCTGCAGGTAATCGCGCAGGCGCGCAACGGTCGAGAGGCGGTCGAGCTGTTCGACGAGCTGCGCCCGCAGGTCGTGTTTCTGGACGTGCACATGCCGGGCATGAACGGCGTCGAGGCGGCGCGCTGCATCGGCCGACGCGCCGAGCTCGTTTTCGTGACCGCGTTCGACCAGTACGCGGTCGAGGCGTTTGCGCAGGGTGCGATCGACTACCTCGTCAAGCCGATCGAAGAGGACCGGCTACTCGATTCGGTGCAGCGCCTGCAGGCGCGGCTGCGCGTGGCAGACGATGCGCAGCGACCGGAGTTCGGTGCGCTGCTCGAGCGCATGGCCGCCGAGCTGCGCCAGCGCGGCGGCACGCGAACGCATCTGCAGTGGATCAAGGCGTCGGTGGGCAACGCGGTGCGGCTGATCCCGATCGAGCAGGTCCTGTACCTGCGCGCCGACACCAAATACACGGTGGTCGCGTGGGAGGGCGGCGAGGCGTTGATCCGAACCACGCTGCGCGAGCTCGCCGATGCGCTCGACCCCGAGTGCTTCGTGCAGGTGCACCGCTCGACCATCGTTAACCTCGCGCACGTCGACCGCTTCTCGCACGGGCCGGGCGACTCGGGCGAGGTGCAACTCAAAGGCCGCGCCGAGCGGCTTGCGGTCAGCCGCAGCTACGTTCACTTGTTTCGCCAGATGTGACTAACATCGTCGGCGCACAACGAGGACTGCAACGTGGCCGACTTCCCGACCGACATTTATTCCGAACCCGCCAACCAGGACGGCGACACGCTGAAGAACCTCGGCCCCTTGCGCGGACTGGCCGGCATCTGGGAGGGCACGCGCGGCACCGACGTGAAGCCCAAGGCCGACGGCCCGCGCACCCAGGCCTACGTCGAGCACTACGAGCTGCACCCGATCGACCCGCAGACCAACGGGCCGCAGATGCTCTACGGCCTGCGCTATCACACCTACATCACCAAGCCCGGCCTGACCAAGATGTACCACGATCAGGTCGGCCACTGGCTGTGGGAGCCCGCGACCGGCGCGATCATCCACACGCTGTCAATCCCGCGTGGCCAGATCGCGATGGCGTCGGGCAACGCGGCGGCTGATGCGACCAGCTTCGAGCTCGTCGCAACGCGCGGCAGCGAGGTCTACGGCATCTGTTCGAACCCGTTCATAGAGTACGCATTCAAGACGCTCGAGTACCGCATCAAGGTGACGATGAACCCGGGCGGGTCCTGGTCCTACGACTCGGACACGGTGATGCAGATCCGCGGCCAGGACACGCCCTTTCACCACACCGATCGCAATACATTGACGTGCATCAGCGCGCCGATTCCTAATCCGCTCGCACCACGTCCTGCCGGTTGAGCGCCTGGCGCAGCCGTCGCGTGGTGTCGAAGCCGGCGAGCTGCGCCGCATCAGCCGTCGACGCGCCTGAGGCGAGCGCGTGCTGCGCGAGGCCGCGGCGTACGTGTTCCACGTTGTCACGCGGGCTCAGCTGCACGTGGGTATGGAACAAGCGCGCCAGATGTCGCGGCGTGACGTGTGCGGCGGCCGCGAGGCGCTGCGCCGTCCATTCGGCGCCGGGCGCGCCACAAACGGCATCCTGCACACGATGCGCCGCCGGGTGCAGGTGATCGCGGTGCGCGAGCAGCGGCGAGCGCTGCGTGTCCTGCGGGCCGCGGCGCGTGAACGCGACCATCACCTGCGCGACTGACGATGCGATCGCTGGCCCGCACTCGCGTGTGATCAGGTGCAGCGCGAGGTCGATGCCGGCGGTGATGCCAGCGCTCGACAGCAGCGGGCCGTCCTCGACGAACACGCGGTTCGCCTGCACCGAAGCGGCGGGCGCAAGTTGCGCAAGTTCGTCGAGCAGCTCATGGTGAGTGGTCTCGCAGCGTGTGCCGATCAGGCCCGCGTCGGCGGCGAGCAGTGCGCCGACGCACACGGTGAGCAGCTTCGTGTCGTCGCCGAGCCTGGGTGCGACGAGGCGAGCAAGCCAGTCGCGGGCCGCGAGCCACGGTCGCCGGCGGCGCAGCACCTCCGGCGCGCTGCCGGGCCGGCCAAGCACGACGACCCAACAGCGCGGCGGCAGCTCGCCGGGC
>JANYBE010000357.1 GCA_025360945.1 Rhizobacter sp.
CTCGAAGCCGGCATGAACGATCATGTCAGCAAGCCCGTGAACCCTGCAGAACTGCTGCACGCCATCGAACGCTGGCTCCGGCCACCTGGCGCCTGAGCGCCCTCAGTCGTGTGGGCCCCAGCACCCCGCGGCGCCATGGCCGACGGCTATGGCCTCTGCTGTCGTTCGAGATCAACGATTGAACACCCGTGCAGACTGATTGCAGTCCTTCGCCCAGGCACCGTGGAATGACTGCTCTCATCGGAAGCAGACTTCCGGGACGAAGCGCGCGTTGGGCCCGGACGGAGGACTGATCCCGACCCAAAGCGGGTATCCAACGTGCTGAGTTCGAATTCGACAAATTCAGCGTGCGCGCGGCCGGTGAACTTGCTGGCGGCTCAATGAACCCGCAGCACCTCAAACTGCTGTCGGATTGGAGCGGCCTGTATCGACACCTCATCACCCTCGCATTTGCCCAGCATGGCCCTGCCCAACGGGGCTTCGCTGCTGATGACCTGAACGAGCTGAGCGCCGCTGACCAACTTCATGCTGCCCCCATCCGGGCCGAGAAAGAGCTGTTGCTGCTTGTCGGCGGAATCAAGTAGGCAGACCAGCGCGCCGAGCTGTATACCTTTGCTGGCGTCGTAGGGGCGCGGGCGGAACTGGCGCCAATTGGCCATCGCCTGGCGGATGGCGTCGGCGCGACGAGCTTGGCCGGTGGCCAGGTAGGCAGCTTCGAGACCCAATGTGTCGTATTTATTTTCGGCGACGCATTCTTCGTGAGTCGCCGTTTCATGGGCCGCCCGCTCTGCCTGTTCGGCTTGCAGCAGGTCTTCGGCGAGCCGTTCCAGCACCTGCTGCTGAAGCAAGAATTTATCCACAGATGAAACGTGAGCATCTCGAACATGCGGGGTCAGGTCTTGATTATGAAGGGCTCCACAAGCTGTCGACGCTTCTCTTGGCTGCAGGTTAACCAGGCGAAAACCAGTTCACCGTGAAGAAGACGGCAATCATCGCGACGCCGAGGAAAAATCCCATGAAGGTCAGCAACATAACGGTGAAGTGATCGCGCCGATCTACGCGAGATAGACGTCGAGCGCCTTTGCGTGGGAACGCGGAGAGAATCGATAGGCATGCGAAGCCTGATGCTCCAAGGCTCGTGAGCAAGAGCAGGACGCCAATTCCGACAAGTGCTTGGTAGTGGGGTGCGTTGAAGACCTTTTCGAAGATGGCCACTACGATGAGTAGCGTGCCCGTGTCCAAGGTTGCCACGTGCTTCAGCACATCGAGCTGCGCCTTGTACTGGTCAATTCGAGTTTGATGAAGCTCCGAGTCGCTGAACTCGCCAGGTTCGGTCTCGGGATCTGAAGTCTTAGCCATTTCCCATTGTCGAGCAAATCTGTTGTTGGACGCGGGATGTGGCATCGGTTGATGTGACCGCGAAAGACTGGTTGCTGACGTTCGATGCTGGTCTGTTGAGCGACCGGTTTCGCCAACAGCGAATGATGCCGGGGTCGAATGCAGACTGCCGTCCTCATTCGAGGGTTGAGAGGCTGCGCTCTCGCCAAAGCTGCCGGTTGGCACCCGAAACTCACGGCTCGAAGGCTTCCGGGGCCGATCGGTGAAGACAATTCGGGCGTCTCGCCCGCTTGCGCTGCGGCTCTTGACGACACCGGCGCTACAGGCGAGCTACGCCACCCCCCTTGACGGGCACCAGCCCGCGGCCCACTTCGGCGATCAGGCCGCGCAGCCAGCGGTGCGCGGTCGAGTTGTGCGCGCGCTCGTGCCAGAGCAGGTAGAAGCGCATCGTCGGAAAGCCTGGCGGCGTCTCGAGCAGCGCCAGCGGCAACAGCGGTATGAAGGCCTGCGCGAAATGCCGTGCGGTCGTGAAGACCAAGTCGGTCTTCGCCACCACGTAAGGCGCGAACGCAAAGTACGGAAGGATCACGCGCGCATCGCGAGCCATCTTGAGGCCGGCGAGGTGGGTCTCGACCACGCCGCGTTGCACGCTCGAATAGCGCATCGGCACGAGATGCGACGCGGCAAGGTAGGCGGCCTCGGTCAACACCGTGCCGGCAAGCGCATGGCCGCTGCGCACCATGCAAACCAGCTCGTCTTCGAGCATCAGCGACAGGTGCAGGCGCTCGGGCGGTGACGGCCAGTTGCCGATGACCACGTCGAGCTTGTCTTCGGCCAGCGCGCGCTCGCTGTCAAAGTCAGGCCCCATCGCGTGTATTTCGAGTCGGCAGTGCGGGGCCTCGCCGCTCAGCCGCTGCGCCAGCTCAGCCAGGAATGACGGCGCCAAGTAGTCGGGCGACGCGATCCGGAAGGTCTTCGCCGCTACGCGCGCGTCGAAGGTCTCGGGCGGCGCGACCAGCCGGTCGATCGCATCCAGGGCAATGCGGGCCTGCGCGCCGAGCTGGAGCGCGCGCTCGGTGGGCACCATCTCGAGCTTTTCGCGCACGAGCAAGGGGTCGCAGAATATCTCGCGCAGCCGCTTCAACGCCGCACTCACCGCCGGCTGCGCCTGTTCCAGCCGGCGCGCCGTGCGCGACACGCTGCGCTCCTCCAGCAGCATGCACAGGATGCGCAGTAGGTAGCCATCGAGCTGATCCACGTGACTGCGCATGGTCGATGCCTTCTTCGCGAGTGCATGGGGAAATCGTATCGACTCTATATCGATTCAGGACTCGCCAGCATGCCGAAGCTGACGCACAGTGGCGCACCCTCGGCACCGCCGCCAAGGCGACTTCCACCCAGGCCAGCACGGAGACACGCATGAGCAATTACCCAGCCTCGCCGACCCCAGCCCTTGGGGCGGCCGCGCCCGACGCGCTCGATCAGGCCTACCGCGCAATCACCTGGCGGCTCATCCCGTTCCTGTTCGCGCTGTGGGTGCTGGCGTGGATGGACCGCGTTAACGTCGGTTTCGTGAAGCTGACGATGCTCGATGAGCTCAAGTGGAGCGAGACCGTGTACGGCCTGGGCGCGGGGATCTTCTTCCTCGGCTACTTTTTCTTCGAGGTGCCGAGCAACCTGCTGTTGCAGAAGATAGGCGCGCGCAAGACCATCATGCGCATCACGATCGGCTGGGGCGTGGTCTGCGTGGCGATGATGTATGCGAAGACGCCGACCGCGTTCTATCTGCTGCGCTTTCTGATGGGCGTCTTCGAGGCCGGCTTCTACCCCGGCATCATCCTGTACCTGACCTATTGGTATCCGAGCGGCCGGCGCGCCAAGGCGTTCGGCATGTTCATGTCGGCCTCGGCGGTCGCGGGGGTGATCGGCGGGCCGCTGGCCGGCACCGTGATGAACGGGCTGCACGGTGCCAACGGCTGGTCGGGTTGGCAATGGGTGTTCCTGATCGAGGGCATCCCCTCGGTCATTGCCGGCGTGGTGACCTGGTTCTACCTGACCGACCGGCCGTCGCAGGCGAACTGGCTCAGTGCCGAGCAGCGCAAACTCGTGGAGGCCGACCTTCGGCGCGACCAGGCGGTGCTCGGTCACCGCGAGGAGGGCTTGTTGGCTTCGCTGAAGGACGCACGCCTGTGGCTGCTGGTGCTGGTCTACTTCTGCATAGTCGCCGCCAATTCGTCGCTGACGTTCTTTGGGCCGTCAGTGGTCAAGGAGGCCGGCTTCACGAACCCGGCGACGATCGGCTGGATCATGTCGCTGTCGTACCTGTGCGGTGCGGCCGGCATGATCCTCAACGGCCGGCATTCCGACCATGCACAGGAGGTGCGTCGGCATTGCGCGATCGCCGCCGCCGCCGGCGCCGCCGGCCTGGTGTTGACGACCGTCTTCCTCCACTTGAGCCCGGTGCTGGCGCTGGTCGCGCAGACCCTGGCCATCGTCGGCACGATGAGTGCGATCCCGGTGTTCTGGCAATTGCCCGGGCGCTTCCTGGCAGGCGCGGCGGCGGCCGGCGGCGTGGCGTTGATCAACTCGATCGCCAACCTGGCCGGCTTCGGCGCGCCGTTCATGCTCGGCGTGATCAAGACACAGACCGGTGGCCTGTCGCCCGGGCTGCTGGCTGTTGCCGCAATCGAGGTCTGCGCGACGGTGCTGATCCTGATGTTCATCCCGCGCTTCGCGAACGGAGCCGCGAAATGAGTGCGCAGGCAGTCGGGGCAACGCTTGATTGGCAGCAGCTCGGCGAGTTGGACTGCCAGGCCTTCACGGCGGCGTTCGGCGAGATCTTCGAGCATTCGCCCTGGGTCGCGAAAGCAGCGTGGTCGAATCGCCCGTTCGCCGATCTCGACGCGCTTCATGCCGCGATGCTCGGTGCAGTGCGCTTGGCGCCGGCCGCCCAGAGGATCGCGTTCTTGCGAAGCCACCCCGAACTGGCCGGCAAGGAGGCCCAGGCCGGCACGATGACCGGCCACTCCACGCGCGAGCAGTCGGGGCTGAACGCGCTGAGCCGCGCAGAGCTGGAGGAGTTGCACCGGCTTAACGCTGCTTATGCGCAGCGCCATGGCTTCCCCTTCATCATCGCGGTGCTCGGCCACACCAAGTCGCAGATATTCGACGCTCTGCGCACGCGTACCGGCAACAACACATCGCACGAAGCCGACATGGCGCTCC
The DNA here is from genome assembly GCA_025360945.1 of Rhizobacter sp. Lineage (GTDB taxonomy): Bacteria > Pseudomonadota > Gammaproteobacteria > Burkholderiales > Burkholderiaceae_C > LMDS01. Next base: position 4,564 of record JANYBE010000357.1, read on the forward strand.
AGCAGATCGCAGCGATCACGCGCCGCCGCCTAAATACCATGTTCGGTGCCACCTGAATCCGACTCATCCACGAAAGGCCAAGCCATGACCGACACACCACTGACTCGCCGTTCCTTCTTCCCCGCCGGCCTGGCGATCGGCGGACTGGGCCTGCAACTCGCGGGCGCGAGGGCGGCCGATGCGCCGGCCGCGAGCGCGTCGGGGCTGACCACGGCGCCGGCCTCGATGTCGGGCGTTTCGCCCCGCCTGACCGTGCATGCGATCGACTCCTTCCATGGGGTGACCGGGGCAGGGCTGAAGCTGGATCTCTCGCGTTTCGAGGGCGACCGCTGGCAGCCGATCAAGTCGGTGCAGGCCACGGCCGGTGGCCGCCCGGCCGATCCGCTGTTGGTCGGCGACTCCTACCGCGCCGGTCGCTACGAGGTGCTCCTGCATCTCGACGACTACTTCGCAATGATGGGCGCCAAGCTGCCGCAGCCGGCGTTCCTGTCCAAGGTGCCGCTGCGCTTCGTGATCCAGGACGCCTCGCAACGCGTTCATCTGGCAGCGCTGTTTTCGCCGTGGGGTTACTCGTACTACAGAGGCAGCTGAGCCCACCGCAACTCGCTATCAATCATCAGGAGCAACCACGATGGCAGGCATCTCGACCCACGTACTCGACAATTACACCGGCCGCCCCGGCGCCGGCATGCGCATTGACTTCTCGGCGCGCCAGAAAGACGGCAGTTGGATGCTGGTCAAGACGATGACCACCAACAGCGACGGCCGCACCGACGGGCCCGTGCTCGCGCCGGCCGACGCGGCGGTCGGCGAATATGAACTGGCTTTCCACGTCGCAGATTTCTACGCGCCCAGGGGCGCCGGCATCGGAGACCCGGTGTTCCTGGATCGAGTCGTCCCGCTGCGCTTTTCGATCTTCGACGCGAAGCAGCACTATCACGTGCCGCTGCTGTGCACGCCCTGGAGTTGCTCGACCTACCGAGGCAGCTGACGGGACTTCTCGCTGCGAGATCCTGACAACGTTGAGGAAGCGAAGATTGTTGACCTATCCCATTCAGGAGATCGCACTCTGGTCACGGGCTGCAATTGGCCGAAAGCGTGAGCTCGCGTGGTCGAACTTCTCAACCTCAGGTGAAGACTGGTTGCGGCCGTTCGCATCTGCCGAACGAACGACTGGTCTCGTGAGTAGCCGACGTTGAAGGAGCGCGCACGCAGCAGGTCTGGCGGGAAGGGCGGAGGTCGACTTTGAAGCCGACGCCCGCGAACTGAAACCGCACTCAAACGGAGCCGCGGTGAGTTCGTCGGATCAGTGGAGCAAGCAAACATCACCATGTCGAATGCAGTTCGTGAGATCGCTGAGCAGCGCGGGGCAGCGCCACGTCCACCGTGTAGCGCTGGATGACTCTCGTCTGGACTTCCGGCCGTAGGAACTCGATCGTCCGATAGAGGAAGTACGTGGTGAGTGCCGCGTTCAAGACAAACCAGGCGGTGTCGATCGCCGCCCAGCCGGGGAGCCACTCCGTGCCCCAGGTGCTCAGCAACAGGTACTGCACACCCATCACCAGGACCAGAGCCAGTGGCGAAAGACCCGCGGCCAGTCCTCCCGAGTCGAGCATGTAGAGGTGGACGAATGTCTCCGCGGTCGGTCGGCGCTGCAGGTAGACGGCCACGAACGAGATGACGATTGGGTAGACCAGCGCGGCGAGCGCGGCCTGGATTGTCCAGACCGTGGAAAGCTGCGTCAGCTGCTCTGCGGCCTCCCACTTGAGCCACGCGGGCACGATCCAGGTCGGAGGGAACTGCGTCGTGAAAATCAGCAGCACGATCTGCAGGAGGAAGAGCGAGAAGGCGAATCGAAGAGGATGTTCCCCCGCGGACAGCAACTCGCGCTCGAGCCGGGAACGGCCAAGCCGGCGCCTGTGGCGGATCTGCTTCGACCACGACCTCTCGTCCCGTCGAGCAGCCGAGCTGACAAACCAGGAAATTTGGAACAGATCTTTGACGAGCTGAGGAGCGCACATTCAAAAAAGCTTACGGTACTTCTGGGCGGACTACCGGCGTGCCTCAGGCTTGACGCCTGCCGCGAATCGTGAGGATCATCAGTTTTGCCGATGGCCCTTACGGGGCGCTGCGAGCGAAGCTGGTGCGAATGGACGAGCCAGCGGCCCTGAACCCATCGATCGAAGACCCCTGTCGGACCGAGGCTGCTGGGGCACACTGATCGCGTCGCGGACTCTTGACTCGGCTGCCGTCTTCAATTGGATCGGAGCGTCGACGGAGGTGCGGACGGGCTGAGGGCAGCGAGCATGGATCTGCAGATCATCGACTTCGTGGGTCGGGCACGCGCGGTGTTCGAGAAGAACCACGAGCTGTTCTATTCACCTTTCGGGACCTTCCCGAGGAACTCGTGTGGCCCTGCCTCTGAGATCTTAGGGCAGTGCCTTCAAGAGCGGTTCAACGTTGCACCGGTGCGTGTCCTGGGCGATATGCCGGACCGACCCAACCATCATCATGCCTGGCTTGACTTCGACGACGCCATCGTGGATGTGACTCACGATCAGTTCACGGATACAGGGCTCGATCGCGGCAGGTGGGTGTTTTGTCCGATGTCAGCGTCGTCCTGGCACGCGAGCTTTCGCAACGTAGAACGCCACCCGCTCAGTGCGAAAGAAAATCTGAAGGCGCAGAAGCTGGAGAAGCTCTATCTCTTAGCCCTCAGGTGTTGAGCAACAGGCTGTCCACGGCACCCGGGTCAGATCGAGAAAAGGCTCTGTGTGGGCGGGCCCGTGGCATGGCGACCGCCAATCACCGTAGTCGACCGACTTGATGATCACCGCTTCATCTAGCTAACGCTTCGATGCAACAGGGCTGCGCAGTTTGAGGCGGCCTGTTCTTCGATCGTGGCGAGTGATCGCAGGGTGGACTACATCGCACACTCGGAGTTCGGCGGCGAAAGGCCGCAACCGAGCTTCGTAGACGGCAAGGGACAAGGGCGCCTGCGAGCGTCGAAGGCCGGCCAACTCCGGACCTTGTGCAAGGGACACGCTTTCCCAAAGCACTTGTCCCAGCACTTCTGTGGCCTCACTGCGCCGCGAGCCGGCGAGCTGGGCTCGGTTGAAATCGTGAGGTCTTAGCTAAGTTCTACGTCACGCCAACTTTTTGGAATGCCCCCCATTGCGAGAAACTTGCGGATGGCCTCGGTGCACAGGGCGTCAACCGCCACAACAACGTCATAAGCGGTGCGCTTCACGCCGTCAACATTGGACTCGTTGGCCGCGCTGCCCGTGTGAACCATGCCGCTGCGAACGTCGTACACGTTCTTGACCTCCGCGAACACCTTTCGTCGAGCGGCCAGGTCCTCTTGTAGCAGCCGTGCCGCCCGCAAGCTGATCTTGTACGAGTGCTCGTTACGATCCGTGCCCATGAACAGCACTTCGAGCGCAGTAGCAACGTCAATCGCTCTGTTTCCGGGGTTACTCTGACAGCGTCCACGAAGGAGACGTCCAATCGCCAGCGCGACCCGATCCCCGTCCCCTTTTTTTAGCTTCCGGTAGGCCGACACCAAGCCCGCGACCTGCGCAGCATCAATCGAGGGCGCGACGTGAAATGACGGCGGCTCGACGTCGGAAGAATTGCTGCGTGAAATGCCACGTTGTACTAACAGCGCGACGTCCGGATCGTCCATGTGCATCCAGTGCGCGGCCTCTGCAGGGATAGCGTCCGGCACCAAGGCGAGTAGCAACGCGGCCTCGTCCAACTCGTCAAACCACGCCGCGGCAGGAGAATCGCTAGGTTTTGCCATTGATTCTG
>JANYBE010000365.1 GCA_025360945.1 Rhizobacter sp.
GCTTCCACTTGTTGTCGACGACCTTGACGATGACGCGGGCACGCTGGTCGAGCCCGAGGTGGTCGTTCTTCGACATGTTCATCACGCCGTTCGACACATGCAGATCGCGTGTGCCTTCGATGGCGTCGCGAAGCGCGGCACGAAACTCCTTGGTCCCCGGCTGTGCCGTCTTCAGCGCGATCGGAATCGCATGGCTGAGCAGCAGCCCGGCATCCCAGGTGTAGGCGCCGAAGGCCGAGACATTGCCCGCACCGTTGGCGGCTTCGTAGCGCTTCACGTAGTCCATCGCCTGGGCCTTGGCCGGATGATCGGCCGGCAACGCCGCCGCGACGACTACCGGGCTGGTGGGTACGAACATGCCTTCGATGTCCTTGCCGCCGACGCGCAGGAAGTCCGGGTTCGCGACACCGTGGTTGAAGTACACACTGCCCTTGTAACCGCGCTCCACGAGCGCACGCGCCGGCAGCACCGCCGGCGTCCCCGACGCACCGATCACGATCATGTCGGGGTTGGCCGCGGCGAGCTTGAGGACTTGCGCAGTGACGCTGGTGTCGCGCGGGGCGAAGCGTTCGTTGGCGACGATGCCGATCTTTCTGACAGCCGCGAACTTCTCGAACTCGGCATAGAAGGCTTCGCCCAGCGCGTCGTTGAAGCCGATGTAGCCCATTGTCTTCATGCCGCGCTTGGCAGCATGCTCGAGGATCGCCAGCACCATCATCGTGTCGGTCTGCGGCGTCTTGAAGATCCAGGCCTTCTTCGGCGTCATCGGCTCGATGATGCGGGCGCTGGACGCGAGCGAGATCGTCGGCGTCGCGCTGTCGGAGACGACGTCGGTCATCGCGAGCGAATTCGGCGTGGTCGTCGAGCCGATGATCGCGTCGACCTTGTCTTCGAGTGTGAGCCGGCGTGTGTTGACGACGGCCGCACTGGAGTCGCTCGCATCGTCGAGAACGATGTACTCGACCGACTTGCCGCCAATGGTCTTGGGAAGCAGTGCGATCGTGTTCTTCTCGGGGATGCCGAGCGACACGGCCGGGCCGGTCGTCGACAGCGTGACGCCGATTTTGATCTGCGCGAGGGCGGACGCGCTGGCCAAGGTCAGCACTGCGAGTGCAACCATCTTTATCATGCGTTTGTCTCCTGTTGAATTCGAACGATGGGTGCTCAGCCCAGCAGCGCGCAGGGCAAGGCCAGGTGCCCGCGAAAGCGCACGCGCCGTGAGCGAACCGCCGGGCCGTTCAAGCGGTAGTCCGGAAAGCGCGCCAGAAAGCGGCCGATCGCGACGCGACCTTCGAGCCGGCCCAGGCCCATGCCGACGCACTGGTGGATGCCCGAACCAAAGGCGACATGGCGATTCGGCGCGCGCGCAATGTCGAGCACGTCGGGGTCGGCGAACTGCGCCGGGTCGCGGTTCGCAGCGGCGATGCACAGCGTCACCTGCGTGCGGGAAGCGAGAGGCACGTCGCCGACGTGCGTCTCGCAGCTTGTGATGCGGTTGCCGAGCTGGTTCGAGCTCTCGATGCGCAGGAACTCCTCGATCGCGGTCTTGATGAGCTCGGGCTCAGCCATCAGCCGCTGCCGTTGCGCCGGCGAGTCCAGCAGACACCTCAGGCCGTTGCCGATCAGGTTCGTCGTCGTCTCGTGGCCCGCGTTGAGCAGGAAGATGCAGTTGTGCAGCAACTCTTTCGCCAGGAGCTTCTCGGTCTCCCCGTTCGCGGCGATCACCTCGCCTTGAATCAGGCGCGTGAGCACATCGGTCTCCGGATCGCGCGGCGCCGCAGTGCGACGTTCGACCAGTCCTTCGAGGTAGGCGAGCATGTCGCGCACCGCCGCGTTGCCGCGCGCATGCTGGTCCGCACTTAGCGCCGGTTCGAGCGCACCGAGGATCGCCAGCGACCAGTCGCGCAGCGGGCCACGCTCGTCATGCGGCACGCCGAGCAGGTTGCCGATGATCTCGACCGGAATCGCCGCCGCGAACGATTCGATCAGGTCGACGCTCTCCCCCCGCGTTGCGCGCAACTGCATCGCATCGAGCAGGCCGTCGACGAGGCGCACGAGGCCGGCCTCCATCGCAGCGATGTGACGTGGCGTCAGCGCGCCGGCGATCAGTCGCCGCACGCGAGTGTGCAACGGCGGGTCGTTGAAGACCAGGCTGGTCGTGTGATGCTCGAACAGCGCTGACTCGAGTCCGTATTTCGGGCCGAACTCCTCGTGCTTGTCGGAGCTGAAGGTCTTGGGGTCCTTGTAGACCGCGATCACGTCGGCATAGCGCGTCAGCAGCACACTGCCATCGGGCATGCGCTTGACGGGATCGTGTTCGCGAAGTGCGTGGAAGGTTGGGTACGGGTCGTCGTAGAACGCGTCGCTCAGGTGGCGAAGGTCGAATTGCCCTGCGAGCGTGATGGCCGTGGAGCGCATGTGTGCGTGAATCTAACTCAGACTTTGTGCGTCGACAGCAGCAGGCTCGTCTCGGTGCTCGCAATGCCGTCGATCAAGCGGATGTTGCCGAGCGCGCGATCGAAGGCTTCGAGCGTGTCGGCGCGCAGCTCGGCGATCAGGTCCCAGCGACCGTTGGTGCTGTGCAAGCCGGTCACGTTCGGGTGGCCGCGCAGGGCATGCAAGACCTCGGCGCCGCGGTTGCCCTCGACGACGATCGTCATCAACGCGCGGATGCGGTGTGCCTCGGCCTGCGGCTTCACGCGCACCGTATAGCCGACGATCACGCCGTCGCGCTCGAGCCGCTTCATGCGGTTCTGCACCGTGCCACGCGCGACCCTCAGTTTGGCCGCCAGCGTGGCCACCGGCATGCGCGCATCGTGCCGCAACAGTGCCAACAACTCGCGATCGGTATCGTCGATATTGTTCATTTTGCTCAATGTCAGAGAACAATTTGCATTAAGTATGGATCATATCGATCAGTCTGCTGGCTTTTCGTTGGCCGCGAATCCCGGGAAGATGCATCCATTCCAGAGACTCCCATGACCCGCTTCCTCGACGTTCCTTCCATGACCCGGCTGGTGCGCGATGTCGGTGTGCCGCGCTTCCTGAGCGAACTGGCGCAAGCCATCACCGACGACTACCTGCGCTGGAGCGAGTTCGACAAGTCCGCGCGGCTGGCCTGCCATTCACCGGTCGGCGTGATCGAGTTGATGCCGGTCGCCGATGCGCAGCGCTTCGCGTTCAAGTACGTCAACGGTCATCCCCGAAATACCGGCCGCGGCCTGTTCACCGTGATGGCCTTCGGCGTGCTCGCCGAGGTCGAGACCGGCTACCCGCTGCTGCTGTCCGAACTCACGCTGACGACCGCGCTGCGCACTGCGGCCACTTCGGCGCTCGTCGCGCGCAAGCTGGCCAACCCCGGGGCGCGCCGCATGGCCTTGATCGGCAACGGCGCGCAGAGCGAGTTCCAGGCGCTGGCCTTTCACACGCTGCTCGGCATCGACGAGATCCGCGCGTTCGATGTCGACCCGGACGCGACCGACAAGCTCATGGGCAACCTCGCCGCGTGGCCGGCGCTGCGCGTGATTCGCGCCGCCTCGACGGCCGAGGCGGTACGCGGCGCACACATTGTCACCACGGTCACAGCCGACAAGGCGCTGGCGACCATCCTGAGGCCCGAGATGATAGAACCCGGCATGCACATCAACGCCGTAGGCGGCGATTGCCCGGGCAAGACCGAGCTGCACGTCGACGTGCTTCGAGCCGCTCGCGTGATAGTCGAGTACGAGGCGCAGACACGGATCGAGGGCGACATCCAGCAGCTAGCGGCCGACTTCCCCGTGACCGAGCTGTGGCGCGTGCTATCGGGTCTGGCTGTGGGGCGAGAGCATGCCGATCAGGTGACGGTGTTCGACTCGGTCGGCTTTGCGCTCGAGGACTATTCGGCGCTGCGCTACGTGTACGAGCTCGCGCTCGAGCGCGGCATAGGAGAAGACGTGGCGCTGGTGCCACCGGGCACCAGTCCTAAGGACTTGTTCGGCCAGATCGCCTCGCCGAAGGCCAGTGCCTCACGCGACACGCTGGCCACGGTGCTCGGATTCTGTCGCGATAAGCGCGGGCTGGTAAGTTCGGTCGATGAAGTTTGACCGTATGAAGATGCTTGAAGCGCTGCGCCGAGTGGTTCAGCGGATGCACTACCCCAACGGAGCGTTCTTTCCGGGCAACAGCCGCGACGCGTCGATCGCCGTGACCGGGCAGCCACTGCCACGATCGTCTGTTCAGGCAGGCGTCTGGCGGCGAAAGGTTCCTTGTTCGTCACCCGTCCCACGCTTATGACGCACATCGCGCGTCGGGAGGTGCTGGAGCAGATGGCGGCAGATCTGTTCTCACAGGTGGAATGCGGTGCGCTGAACATTCATATCGAGCAACGCTATGCTCTGGCTGATGCGGCGCAGGCGCATGTCGATCTGGAGTCGCGCAAAACCATCGGCTCGTCAATCCTGCTCCCCTAGATTCCTCGATTTTCAAAGCTCGCGTTGTGGGGTCGACTCTCGAGCGACGAAAACGGGCATCGCTACCGCGCACCCTCTTTCTTGAAAGCGTGACGATGATTCGACCGGGAGTGGCCAATTTCAGGGTGGAAGCCTATGCCGCGAGTGCAGGTTTGGATGCGCAAACAGACTGGGCTTCCGGTGGGTACCACCGTACGAAGTTGCGCACATCCCGATCATTCAGGACGACGCATCGCACTTGAAGCAAGGCGTTGGCGCCACCCTGGCTCCAGCGCATATCCCCGTTGCACTTCATGCGTTGGCCTATTACGTAGTCGACCGCCGACTCGGCTCCTGCGCTTGAGATCGGGCGACCTTCCGCGCGGCCTCGCTTGTAGTTGACTAGGACGAACGTATCAACGCTAGTTCGTTTGACAAGAACGGTGCCAGCTTCAGTGGCAAGGTCGTTGCCGCGCCAGAGTTCTCGGTGAATCGCTTCACCAGCGCCGGACTCGTCAATGCCGCAGCGGCGGTGCGCAGCGCTCAGCACCATCAAGACATCGATCCTTGATGCGTTGTGCCGCCTGCGTTGACCGGCAGGCGGCACCGGGTCACGACAAAGGCCTCTCTCAGACCGGCCCCCGCAGTTTGTGCCCAAGACTTTGGGCGACGCTCTTCTTCGAAAAGTTCAAAGCTGGCGAGAAACAGTCTTTGCCCTCTGCCGGCCCGTCGCTGGGTTCGGCCGCTTTTCTTGGCGAACGCTCAAGACGTGCAAGACCCATCGTTTTGCAACGAGTCGAGTAGCACAGGCACCCAGCGATTTCCGCCGAGAGCGCGGGGGACAACGCTTCGCCGCAACAACCGGTCAAGGACCGGTCATTGCCAACCGAGTGCTTTGACGAGCGAATCGATTCGTCGGCGCACTCGTGCGCTTTCTCACACGACCGGCGGTTTCACGCGCCGCCCCGCTCGCCCTCAAGCATCCAGAGGCGACTCATTGCCGTACGGTCGGTGGTGTCGCATTTGACAAGGCCCGCCGGAGCCAGCATGAAGATCCCCGACCGATCCCCTTTCGCCCAATGGCTCGCCATTCCCGTGGTGGCCTCGACGTTGCTGGCCTCCGCGGTCGGCGCGCAGACCACGGACACCTCCATCGCGCACGGCAACGGCAAGCTGTTGCTGACCGGTGGCGTGAGCAGTATCGACGGAGCTGCGGGCGGGGGCCTCACGCCTTGGGCCGTGACGGGAGGCTACGCGACAAACAACCAATTCGGAGCAACGGCCTCTATCAGCCGGGCGACGACTCAGGACTATGGGCTCACGACCTTCGGGGTCACCGCCACCGTCCACGATCGAATCGAAGTTTCGCTCGCGCGCCAAGAGTTCAACGCGAGCGTGGTGGCTCCGGGCGCGACGCTCAAACAGGACATCTTAGGCATCAAGCTCAAGATCGCCGGCGACGCAGTGCTCGACTCAGATACCTGGATGCCGCAAATCGCAGTGGGGGCCGAGTTCAAGCACGTCGATCCAGGCGACGCAGTCGGCGGCGTGCTCAACTCGGTCGACGCAAAACGCAGTGGAGTCGACCTCTACGTGAGCGCGACCAAGCTCTTTCTGGCGCAAAGCGTACTGGTCAACGGCACGCTACGCGCGACCAAGGCCAACCAAAACGGGCTTCTCGGTTTCGGCTCTTCAGACAACAGCAGCTATCGTTTCGAGCCAGAAGTCTCGCTCGCGTACCTGCTGCGAAGAGACCTCGCGGTGGGCGCCGAATATCGACGCAAGCCCAATAACCTCGAGTTCGCCGGTGCGGCGTTTCGGGAGGACGATTGGAAGGATCTTTTCATCGCCTGGTCGCAGAGCAAGAACGTATCGATCACCGCGGCCTATGTCGACCTCGGCAATATCGTCGGTCACAAGCATCAGGCGGGCGCCTATGTTTCTCTGCAACTCGCTTACTGAAAGCGCGCCATGAACACCATCATTTCGAAATTGCGCCGCACAGTCCTGCGAGCGATGCTTGTCTGCTTGGCGTTCGTCGCCGTCGACGCCTTGGCCCAAACCCCAAGCGATGACGCGCTCTACATGAAGCTGGGTGGCCAGTCCGGCTTAGTCAGCCTCATGGACGATTTCATGGCAAGGCTCGTCGCCGACCCGCGCATGAACCCGTTTTTTAAAGATGTCGACCAAAAGCATCTGAAGGAGCAATTGGTCGCGCAGTTTTGCGAAGTGTCTGGCGGCCCTTGTCGACGCAACGGGCCGGACATGAAAGCGGCACATTCCAACTTCGACATCGGAAAAACCGATTTCAACGCGCTGGTCGAGGTGCTGCAGCAGAGCATGGATGCCAAAAGCATCGGGTTTTCGACGCAGAACCAACTGCTGGCAAAGCTCGCGCCGATGCACCGCGACATTGTCAACGTGCCCTGAAGGATCCTTTTGATGAAACTTCCACTCGCTTCGTTCGCGACGATCCTTATCCTGACTGCGCTGCTGACCGGCGCGGCTCGCGCGGGCTCAGTCGGGCTGATCGTGACCGACAAGGACGGCAGACCGGTGCCGGATGTCGTGGTGCTCGTCGATCCGGCTTTGAAAGTCGCGGCCCATGCCACGTCAGCAGCCGTCGTGATTGCACAAGAGAACCTGCACTTCGTGCCTTTCCTGAGCGTCGTCGCGGTGGGCACGACGCTTCGTTTCACGAATCGCGACACCTACGACCATCATGTCCGGTCGACCCCCAGCGGGCCGATTGGGAGCATTCCTCCGGTTGTCGACTTCGAGGTACGCCTTGATGGGCTCGATGGACTCGACGCGACCAGCGGCAAGAAAAGGCGGCTGCCCTCGAATGCCGATGTGACGGTGGACAAGCCCGGCGCAATCGGTCTCGGCTGCCACCTGCACTCATCCATGCGCGGCCAGGTCTATGTCAGTGCGACCCCTTGGTTCGCCAAGACCGACGCAAATGGCGCGGTGGTGATCGAAGGCGTTCCCAATGGAGCGGCTGAAGTGACGCTTTGGCATGCCGATCAGTTTCAAGATCAAACGGTGTTGAAACTCGTGGTCTCGGAGAATCCGTCGCGCACCACTGCACAGCTCAATTTCACGCCGAGACGGCGGCGCGGCTGATGTTGAGTTCCACAAACCCCGCGAGCGGTATCCACAAACTGTGCGAGCAGTGAAGCCCTCCAAGCTCTTGATTTAGAGGTGGTTTTCGGCAAGTTTGGGCTCTTCGCGATCGTTGCGCCAGGGCAACGATTTCGGGCTTGATTTCCACAAACCTTGCAATTGCCCAGTTCGTGTCCCTGAACAGTGCGAGCGCCGCTTTCGGGGACATATGCCTTGACTCAATCAAGGACGTTGACCGAGCGCGAGATCAAGATCGCGCGCATCCTGCGCCCCCTTGGAAAGGGGCGTCTTGGCCGTGATCAAGCGGCGCGCGCCGCTCAGCTTCTTGGCGTCCTCGCCGTCCATGACCGCCTGGACTAGAGTTGGCGGATGTTCACGCGTCACTGGTCGGCCAAATCCGCACGTCGCGAAGGCGTGACCGAGGCTGCGATCCGCCTGCAAAAGGTCGGGTCGATCCGGTACGCCCGGGGCCGCATCTTGGTGCTCGACCGGCCGACACTGGAGGCCCGCAGCTGCGAGTGCTACGCCGTCGTCAAGAGGGAGTACGACCGTCTGCTGCCGCGAAGCCCGGCAAGTTAGGCGCCGGCACGCAAGACGCTGTCTCCGGCGCTGGCCATACCTTTGCCCATGTCAGGCGTCGGCATCCTTGCGCAGCGTCGCTTCAACCAGCTTCGTGGCCGTGATGTCCACGAAGGTAATCACGGCGCCGTCGATCACGTTGTCGAGCCGGCGATACGGCATGATGCGCACCGAAAACCAGCGCTGATCGCTGGCCTGAATCTGTTTTTCCGAGAAGACCAGCGTGCGCAGCGTCTCGTACGCATCGTCGTTCAGCGTCGGGTACTGCAGGCTCATGGTCAGATCGCTGAGCGGTCGACCGATGTCGCTGTCGCGCAGACTGATGATCTTGGCGGCACGATCGGTGAAGCGGCGAACGTTGAGGTTCTGGTCCAGGAAGAGCATCGCGATCTCGGTGCTGTTGAGCAGGCTCTTCATGTCGCTCTGGGCGAGCGCCAAATCGTCGAGCTTGGATTGCATCTCGGAGTTCACCGTCTGCAGTTCCTCGTTCATCGACTGCATCTCTTCCTTGGACGTGGTCAGCTCCTCGTTGGCGGACTGCAGCTCTTCGTTGATACTCTGCAGCTCCTCGTTCGCCGACTGCAGCTCTTCCCTGGAGGCGCGGTTCTCCTCGCGCAGCGTCTGGATCTCCGCCCGGAACTGCTGCACTTCGGCTGCATGGCTGGCTTCCACAGCGGTCGCGCCCCTGCGCCGACCGCCGCGCAGCGGTGCAGCCACATCATGAAAGACGATCATCACTGTGCCCTGCAAGGCCGCTGGCTCGTGCAGCGGTTGCACCGTGACGTCCACACCCTGCGCGCCGCTTGCGGTCACGAGCTGCAGGCCTCGCAACTGCACTACCTCGTCCCTCGTCAAGGCCTGCCCCAGCGCATTGGCCACCGGTTCGCGCAGGCTCTCGCGCACCATGGCGTGAAAGTTCCAGTTGGCCTTGCCGGCCGCGGGCTCCAGGTACTTGCCGGTGCGGCCGCTGATGTAGACGATGTCGCCCGTGGCGTTGACCACGACGGCCGGCGGTGCATGCACTTGCAGCAACACGTGGTCAGCTGCGGCTTGCAATGAATCACTGCCTGGCGAAGCGTTCTGTGAAGAAGCCATTGGCGTGTCCTTGGTCAGTTTCAAGAGTGGCGGGAACGACTTCAACAGGAAGTCGGGGCCCACTGCAGACGAGGTGTGCCGACGCAGGTACACGCGCAGCTTGGAATCGACCGGTTCGAACAGCTTGCTGAACGAGCCGGCCGTCTCCGAGCTGCCCAGCACCAGCAGACCGCCCGGGCGCAGGCTGTAGTGAAACAGCGGCAGCAGTCGGCGCTGCAGCGTGGCGTCGAAGTAGATCAGCAGGTTGCGGCAACTAAGGATGTCGAGCCGGGTGAAAGGCGGGTCTAGCGCGACGTCATGCTGGGCAAAGAGCACCATGTCGCGGATGGGTTTGCCGACGACCAGCGCGTCCTCTTGAGCGGTGAAGTAGCGCGCTACGTACTCCGCCTGCATGCTCGCGCCGATCGTCGCCGGATAACGGCCCTCCCGAGCCGTGGCGATGGCGTCCGGGCTCAGATCCGAGGCAAAGATCTGCAGGCTGCAATCGTGATGCCCGGGCAGACGCTGTATCGCCTCGGTGAACACGATCGCCAAGGTGTAGGCCTCGTCGCCAGTGGAGCAACCTGCCACCCAGGCCCGGAACTTCGTCTCGCCTGCCCGGCGCGCCAGCAGCGCCGGCAGGGCGGTGTCGAGCATGTACTGCCAGACTGCGGCGTCGCGGAAGAAACTGGTGACGCCGATCAGCAGTTCCTTGAACAGCAGGTCGATCTCTTGCGGGTTCTGCCGCAGGAAGCGCACGTACTCGGCCACCGCAGCCATGCCGTGGATGGCCATGCGGCGCTCGATGCGGCGGTTCAGCGTGCTGGGCTTGTAGAGCGAGAAGTCGTGCCGCGTTCTCTGCCGCAGCAGGCTGAAGATGGCCTCGATGGTGTTGGCTGGCGGATCGACCAGCTCGTCGGCCGATGCTGCGAGGTTGGCCCCCAATTCGGCGACGGGTGGATTGGCATGACCGTCCCAGGCGAGGCAGGCCAGGATGCGTCCGGGCATGTCTGCGGGGCGCGCCACGATGTCAGCACAGCCAGCGTTGATGGCGCTGCGCGGCATCGAGTCGAACTGTGCCGACGATGGCTCCTGCACGATGGTCAGGCCGCCCACGGCCTTCAGGGCCAGCATGCCCAGTGTGCCATCCGATCCCATGCCCGACAGCACCACACCGATGGCCGATGCACCCTGGTCGCGAGCCAACGACGAGAACAGCACATTGATCGGCAGCCGCATGCCGCGGGGCTCGACTGGCGGCGTCAGGTGCAGCACGCCCTGCGCCAGGCTGAGCTCGGCGTTCGGCGGAATCACGTAAACATGGTCGGCCTCGACGCGCATCTGCTCGCTGGCCTCCCGGACAGCCATCGCCGTCACCCGCTGCAGCAACTCGACCAGCATGGCTTTCTTCGTCGGGTCCAGGTGCTGGACCACGATGTATGCCATGCCGGAACTCACCACCACCCGGGCAAAGAATTGCTCGAACGCCTCCAGGCCGCCGGCCGAAGCGCCTATGCCGACGATGCGCACACCCGGCGCGTGCTGAGGGTCCGCGCGGGATGTCGGCGAGGAGGTCATGGCAGAGTGTGCACTCTGTCAGCCTCTGGCACTAGGGCAAATCAAATGCCGGCTTGCAGGGGCGTTCAACGCCCGGCGGCCGGCGCCGGCTCAGGCCCTGGCTGTGCGGGCACGAAGACCATCAACACCTGCCCGCCGCCAAGTATTGCAACCGCCACGGCGCGCCCGCTGGCGCCACCTGCCCTGGACTGCACCGCGCAAGTTTGCGGGCCCTCGCCCTTGCGCAGGGCCGCAAGCATGTCTCGGACCGCTGCGCGGCATTCATGGGCCAGCAGGTCCTCGATATGGCGACCTGCCCACTCCTTCCCTTGCCCCGTCTCGGGTGCGAGCCAGTCCGCGGCGATGCGGTTGGTGGCGATTACCAGACCTTCGGGTTCGAGCACCACATAAGCGAACGGCGCCAGGTCAAAGAGCGCGGTGTAGTTCGTCAGATCTTCGGTAAGCTGGCGGCGGACTTGTTCGGCTTGTTCGTGCTGCAGGTCCAATTCCACCTGATGAACTTGCAACTCGTGCAGGAGCTTAAGCGCGTCGCTTGCGGTTTCGGGCGCGCTGGCAAGGCCATGCAGCATAGTGAGCGCGTGCATGCCAGTGGGCCACCCCCGCGAGGGGGGTGCCGTGCCCTTCTCGATCCGTTCTTCCGCGCTCTGGCGCAACTTCATGTTCATGGCAACCTCTGGCCTGATAGTCAGACTGGATTCTGTCTGAGGGTGGGGCGACAGTTGGAAAAATTGATGCACTTCCTGCCAGTAGCCTGGACCACCAGTTCCTCGGTGTCTGTTCTCCAACGAACAGACGGGACCACTGAGCGCGAGCACCATGCGACGTTCACAAGGCGGCGTGCCAATGGTCGCCAGCATTCGAGGCCTGCGACGACGCAGAGCATGACCGGCAAAATCCTCCGCGGGAAAGCGGATGCTTCGATGAAGAATTTTCCTGTGGTTCGCGGCGGTGGTTCCGGGGTCCGGGGAGCAATGGAACGGTAAACCGTCGACCACCCACGCGTCCACGCGCCCGCGCCGCCGTCAAGCCGGCCTGCGTGCGCTCCCGGATCAGCTCGCGCTCGAACTCGGCCAGCGACGCAAAGAGATTGAACACCAAGCGCCCCTGCGCGCTTGTGGTGTCGATCGGGTCATTCAGACTGAGCAGGCCGATATCGCGAGCCACCAGGTCATCGACCAAGTCGACCAGGTGCCGCAGCGATCGAGCCATGGGATCGAGTTTCCAGATCACCAGCACATCGCCAGCCCGCAGTTGCCCCAGCAACTCGTCGAGCGCCGGCCGCGCGGTCTTCGAGCCGCTGGCCACGTCCTGGAAGATGCGCTCGCAGCCCGCGCGTTTCAACGCGTCGACCTGGAGGTTCAGTTTCTGATCGCGCGTGCTCACGCGTGCGTAGCCGATCTTCATTAAAGTCTCGAATACTCAACCGGTGATGAGCATATCGAACTTTGATTTATAGAACCAGTTATTCGAACCATCGTTGCCCGGTCGAAGCTCGGCAGCCCAACTTGTGCACCGGACGCGCTCCGCGCGCGCCGCGCAGCGCACGATTGCTGCCGCTGGCGGTGCCGACGATCGAGCTCGCCGGCGGCTCGGTGCGCTGCATGCTCGCCGGCATCCACCTCGCGCGGCGCTGAATCCGGGCTCAGTTCTCGCCCAGAAACCGCAACAGCAGCCGCACGACTTGCGCGGGCTGCTCCTGCTGCACCCAGTGCCCGGCGCCATCGACCCAGTGGCAGGCCTGCATGCTGTGCAGCGCGCCGGTCGCTTGCCAGGCACCCCAGTCGCTGCGGCAGGCGATGAAGCACGAGGGCACGTCAATGCTGCGCCCCGAGAAGAGTTGCAGATCGCCGTTGGATTTCCCGTCCGTCTGGCACCCACTCTGCAGGCCGCCCTGGAAGCCGGTACGCGCGAATTCGGCGTTGTACACCGCGAGTTCATGATCGGGCAGCCAGTGGCAGGCTGCGATCTGTGCCGCCGACGGCATCTGCGGCGCCACCGTCTCGCTCATGCCCTTGTGCAGATCCATCACGTAGTAGTCGGGCAGTTTCGCCATCTCGGTGGCCGTGCGCGCGCTCTACGCGAAGGGTTTGTTGCCGGGCCAGTCGGCACTCTTGAAGTGGTAGGAGGCACGCAAAAAGGCGTGCTGGCCCTGCGGGCAGTTGCGCATCTCGGCGTCAGCGCCGCGGCTCGAGTAGTACCACTGGTAATGTTTGCGCGGCCGCGCGAGCCGGGCCAGCTCCGCATGAAGATCGGCTGCTGGCGCGCCGGCTCGATCGCCTGCCGCGTTCACGCCGGCCAAGGGCAATGCGGCGATACCGCCGAACGGTGTGCTCATTAGCGCGACCGAACGAAACACATCGGGCCGCACGAGCGCAGCGCACGCAGCGACCGGCGATTCGAAGTCGTGCCCGATCACTGCGGCGACCGATCGATAGCCCAGCGCAGCGAGCAGCCCAAGCGCGTCCCGGACCAGATTGAGCAGGCGAAACGGCGCAACATCGCCATCGCAGTCGGCGTTCCAGCCCGTAGTGCGTCCGTAGCCGCGCTGGCCGGGCGCGATCACGTGCAAGCCCGCCTGGGCAAGCGGCAGCATCACGCGGCGCCAGCTGTAGGCCAGCTTGGGAAAGCCATGCAACAGCAGCACGGCAGGCCGGTCGCGCGCCTCGAAACCGGCCTCGAGCACGTGCACGCGCAGGCCGTTGTGGTTGGCGACGAAACGCGAGCGAATCCCTGGCGGAAGCGGCAGCGCGGGGAGTGCCTCGATCATTGCATCGGTGCGTCCGGCGGCAGCGCATCGACAAACGCGCCCAGCGCGCGGTTGAACTCCGCGGCCCGCTCCAGCCCCGGCAAGTGCGCGACACCGTCCATCACAAACGAGGTCGCCCCCGGGATGCGCTGCACGAGCTCATGCATTCGCCCGCACAGGTGCTCGAAGTCCAGCGTCCCCCACACGACCAGCGTCGGCACGCGGATCTGTTCGAGCCGTTCCCAGGCCGACGGTGGGTCGATCTCTTCGCCCGGCGAGCCGCTCGCAAGCGCAATCGCGTTCATCGCCAGGAATAGCGCGCGCGGGGCACCGCCGACGCGCCCGCTCGCCTGCTCCGGGCCATCGAGCCAGAACTGCGCATCGAGCTCGTTGAGCGCGGCCTGGTCACCGCGCTTCTCGGCCGCGTCGTAGGCATCGACGCGTGCCTGCACCACCGGCGTGTAGACAGCATCACCGTGCGGCGCGCCAGTCACGGCACTGGCAACCAGCACCAGTGCACGCACACGTTCGGGATGCGCGAGCGCGATGTCGATCGCGATGCGACCGCCTTGCGAACAACCCATCAGCACGGGGCGATCGAGACGCAAAGCTTCGAGCACGGCGACCAGATCGCCGACCTGCGAGAACGCGTCGCGCGCCGCCAGCGGTGGCAGGCGCGTCTCGCCGAACCCGCGCCGGTCGTAGGCGACCATGCGGCGCGTCGCACCGAAGGCCTCGATCTGCGGCGCCCACAGTCGTTTGTCTGTCACGCCCGCATGCAGGCATACGACCGGTGGGCCCGGCGCGCGCGAGTCCTCAACGCACAGCCCAGCCGTGCCACTGCGAACAAAAGTCTTCAAGCCGCGGCTTCCTGCTCCTGCAAGAGGCGCCACATCACCTTGCCCGAGCCCGATTTTGGCAGCGCGTCGACGAACTGCACGAGCTTGGGCACCTTGTACGCGGCCATGTGCTCGCGTGCCCAGGTCGTGATGTCATCGGCCGTAGTCTTGCCCCTGGCCTCTGCGCGCAGCACGACGACGGCCTTGACCGTCTCGCCGCGGTAGGCGTCGCGCGCCGCGATGATGCAGGCTTCCTGTACGGCCGGGTGCTTGTAGAGCAACATCTCGACCTCGGCCGGCCAGATCTTGTAGCCGCTCGCGTTGATCATGCGTTTCAAGCGATCGGTCATGAAGAAGTAGCCCTCGTCATCCACACGGCCGAGATCACCGGTACGAAAAAAGGTCTGGCCTTCGAACTCGACGAACGCATCCTTGGTTGCTTCAGGGTGGCCCCAATAGCCCTTGAAGACCATCGGTCCGCGGCTGATGATCTCGCCGACCTCGTCGACCGGCAGCTCCTTCAGCGTGAGCGGATCCACGACGCGCGAGTCGACGCCAAAGATCGGGATGCCCAGACATTGCAGCTTCGCGCGCTCGGGCAGGTTGGCGTGTGTCGGCGCGGCGGTCTCGGTCAGGCCGTAGCCTTCGGCGAAGGTCAGACCGAACTCGTCGAGCAGGCGCTGCGCCACTGCCTGCGGCATCGCCGCTCCGCCGCCGCTGATGTAGCTCAGGCTGCTCAGGTCGAAGCTCTTGTAGTTCGGGCTGCCGAAAAGGTCGATGACCATCGTCGGGATGCAGGTCCAGTGCGTGATGCTGTAACTGGAGATCAGCCGCCCGGCGAGCTCGCGATCCCAGCGCGGCAGGATCACACTAGTGCTGCCGACAAAGATGTTGCCGACCACGCCGTACATCATCCCGGTGACGTGGAACATCGGCACTACCGCGAGGCTCGTCGACTCGGGGCTGGCGTGGCTCCACAACCCGCCGCCGACCGCATTGGCCATCAGCGTGCGGTGCGTGTGCATGCAGCCCTTGGGCAGACCGGTCGTGCCTGAGGTGTAGGGCAGCAGCGCGAGGTCGTCGGGCTGCGCGGTGTGCGGGCCCGGCGCGAGCTTGCGCGCAAGCACATCGGTCCAGCGCAGGTGGCCGGCGGGCAGCTCGGGGTCGCTGCGCAACCAGGCGTCCATCGCGCTGGACGGAGCGTCGGCGGGATCGATCGGGCCGATCGGCATCGCGTCGATGTAGCGCGTGACCAGCACCTGTGAGAGCCGCTGCGCCTCAGGCACCTCGGCGTTTGCGCTCGCGACGATGGCGGCCAGATCGGCACTGCAGATCACGACCCGGGTCTGCGGGTCGGTGATGAAGTGCTTGAACTCCTCGGCGCGGTTCATCGGGTTCACTGGTACCACCACTGCGTTGGCGCGCAGGATGCCGTAGTACGCGGCGGCGTACTGAGGGCAGTTCTGCATGAAGATCGCGACACGCTCGCCGGCCTTCACGCCTGCGCTTTGCAGCCAGCCCGCGATCGCCTCGGCCTGGCGCCGCAGCTCGCCGAAGCTCAAGCGTTGGCCGAAGAACAGGTACGCCGGCTTGTCCGGGAAGCGCGTCGCGCTGACCTCGAGGTTGAACCACAGCGTGGTCGCGGGCACCGACAGCTGACGCGGCAGGCGCTTGGGCCAGAACTTGTGGTGCGGTCGATCGGGTAGGGCAGTCGGGTTCAAGACAGGCTCCGGATTCAGTTTGATTTTGACAAAGCCAGAGGTATAGCGCAGGCTGGCATTGCCATCTACGGCGGGAACCCGCGACCGCGCCCTCGGATCGATGCGCCGAGAAGCGGCAAAGAAGCGGGTTTTGTTCACGAAGCAACCGAACTTGATGCGTCTATTCTTGAACCATGTCCAGCGTCACCGCCCTGCCCGAACCTGAGCTGTTCGTCGCCCCCGCGGTGCTGGACATCGAGGCGTCCGGCTTCGGCCAGCACAGCTACCCGATCGAGGTCGGCTTCGTGCTACCCGACGGCGAGACCTATTGCAGCCTGATCCGCCCGGCCCCGGGCTGGACGCATTGGGACGCTGGTGCCGAGCGCGTGCACCGCATCTCGCGGCAGACCGTGCAGGTGCACGGCCGCGACGCGCGCGAGGTGGCGCTGCTGATGAACGAACGCCTGCACGGCCTGACGCTGTACTGCGACGGCTGGGCACACGACTACGTCTGGCTCAACGTGCTGTTCGAGGCCGCCGGCCTGACGCCGAGTTTCAAGCTCGACAATCTGCGCGCGCTGCTGACAGAGCGCGAGGCTCCGTTCTGGGCCATCGTGAAGAAGCAGGTCGCGATCGAGATGCGCCTGCAGCGCCACCGCGCGAGCTCGGACGCGAAGATCCTGCAACGCACGCTGATGCGGCTGCGTGCGCCGCTGCCTGGCCCGCCGTCCTGAGCCGTCATCGGCACGGGCCTTGCTGTTGCGGTGGACTGCACAATCCGCCGAAGACCCGCCCATGCCACTTCGCTCGTTGATCAAGTTCGCGTGCGCACTCGCGCTCGGGCCGTTGCTCGTCGCAACCGCCCACGCCCAGACCGCGCTCGACGACGTGATGGCAAGGATGCTCCTCGTCGTCGCGATTCCGACCGCCTCAGCGCCGTATGGCTACGTCGGCACCAACCTCGCACTTCAGGGCCTGGACATCGACATGGCCAACCTGATCGGCGCCAGGCTTGGCGTCAAGGTGGAGCTGGTGGCGGTGACAAGTGCGAGCCGAATCCCGTACCTGCAGACGAAGAAGGCCGACCTCGTGATCTCCACGCTCGGCAAGAACCCGAAGCGCGAGAAGGTCATCGACTTCACGATCTCCTATTCGCCGTTCTTTCAGGCCATCTTCGGCTCCAAGACGCTGCTCGTGAAGACGCCCACTGACCTGGCCGGCAAGACCGTCGGCGTGGCACGCGGCGCGATGGAGGACCAGGAGGTCGGCAACATCGCGCCCGCGGGCGTGGACATCAAGCGCTTCGAGGACATGAACGGCACCGTCTCGGCCTACGCCGCGGGCCAGGTTCAGCTGATGGGCGTGGGCGCGTCGGTGGCCGGCAACTTCATGGCGAAGAACCCGCAGGTCAGCACCGAGTTCAAGCTGCTACTGAAGGACTCGCCGAACTACATCGGTGTGGCCAAGGGCGAAGACAGCGCCGCCAGCGCTCAAGCGCGTCTGGCCGGCGCTGGTGAGCCAGATCATCATCGTGATGCTGGGAGCCGGCCGTGCTGCTGTGCGACGAGATCACGTCGGCGCTCGACCCAGAGCTGGTCGGCGAGGTGCCGCGCGTCGTCGAGTCGCTCGCGGTCGAGGGCATGACGCTGCTGATGGTCACGCACGAGATGAGTTTCGCGCGCAAGGTGTCGGACCGGCTGGTGTTCATGCACGCCGGCCGCATCCACGAGGTCGGGCCGCCCGAACAGCTCTTCGGCGCACCACAGACCGCCGGGCTGAAGCAGTTCCTGGCGTCGATCAACGACCAGGAGCGCAGGGCACCACGCCGGGGCGCCGGCGGGCGAGTGCAAGCCGGCTTTGCACCTAAAATTGACGCTTTGATCGGCCGAACCCTGACCCGTTGCGGTCGCACCCGTACCCCACTATGGCAACCATTCTTCAGCAGCTGCCCGCCGGGCAGAAAGTCGGCATCGCGTTTTCGGGTGGCCTTGACACCAGCGCCGCGCTGCACTGGATGCGCAACAAGGGTGCGATCCCCTACGCCTACACCGCCAACCTCGGCCAGCCCGACGAGCCCGACTACGACGAGATTCCACGCAAGGCCATGCTCTACGGCGCCGAGCAGGCGCGCCTGATCGACTGCCGTTCGCAGCTCGCGGCCGAGGGCATCGCGGCGCTGCAGAGCGGCGCGTTCCACATCTCGACTGCCGGCGTCACTTACTTCAACACAACGCCGCTGGGCCGCGCCGTCACCGGCACGATGCTGGTCGCGGCGATGCAGGACGACGACGTCAACATCTGGGGCGACGGCAGCACCTTCAAGGGCAACGACATCGAGCGCTTCTACCGCTACGGCCTGCTCGCAAACCCGTCGCTGAAGATCTACAAGCCATGGCTGGACCAGCTGTTCATCGACGAGCTCGGCGGCCGCGCCGAGATGTCAGCGTTCATGGCGCAGGCCGGGTTCGCGTACAAGATGTCGGCCGAGAAGGCGTACTCAACCGACTCCAACATGCTCGGCGCGACGCACGAGGCCAAGGATCTCGAACACCTAAGTAGCGGCATGAAGATCGTGCAGCCGATCATGGGCGTCGCGTTCTGGCGCGACGACGTGGCGGTGAAGGCCGAAGAGGTCACAGTGCGCTTCGAGGAAGGGCAGCCGGTCGCGCTCAACGGCGTCGAGTATGCGAGCCTGGTCGATCTGATCATGGAAGCGAACCGCATCGGCGGCCGCCACGGCCTGGGCATGAGCGACCAAATCGAGAATCGCATCATCGAGGCCAAGAGCCGCGGCATCTACGAGGCCCCGGGCCTGGCGCTGCTGTTCATCGCCTACGAGCGCCTCGTCACCGGCATCCACAACGAAGACACGATTGAGCAGTACCGCGACCACGGCCGGCGCCTTGGCCGGCTGCTGTACCAGGGTCGCTGGTTCGACCCGCAGGCCATCATGCTGCGCGAGACGGCGCAGCGCTGGATCGCGCGCGCGATCACCGGCGAGGTCACGATCGAGCTGCGCCGCGGCAACGACTACTCGATCCTGAACACGGTATCGGCTAACCTCACCTACAAGCCCGAGCGTCTGACGATGGAGAAGGGCGAATCAACCTTCTCGCCGCAGGACCGCATCGGCCAGCTGACGATGCGCAACCTCGACATCGCCGACACGCGCGAGAAGCTTGGCATCTACGCCGCGACAGGCCTGCTCAGCGGCGATGTCTCGACTGAAGTCCTTCGTCTGACCGGCAAGCCTTGAGCATGGACGTGGCGCGCGGCACCCGTTGGCGCTGGCTCGTGGCCGCAGTTGCGCTCGCGTGCGCGGCGCTGCTGCACGGGCCGGCGCAAGCGCTCGAGGCGCCCAAGGGCCCGGTAGTACTGTCGGTCAGCGGTGCATTGAGCCGTGCCAATGACAACGGCGCCGCCTCGTTCGACTTGGCGCTGCTCGCCACGCTGCCGCTGCACAGCTTCTCGACCAAGACGCCGTGGTACCCGCAGCCACGCAAGTTCACCGGCGTGCTGGTGCGCGATCTGCTCGAGGCCGTAGGCTCCAAGGCCAGCACGGCCCGGGCCGTGGCGCTGAACGACTACCGCGCCGACATGCCCACCGAGGAGCTGGTTAAGAACGGCGCGATGATCGCCTACCTGCTCGACGACCAGCCGATGCCGGTCCGCGAGAAGGGCCCGCTGGTCATCATTTTTCCGTTCAGCGACCGGCCCGAGCTTCGCACCGCGGTGCACTACAGTCGCGCAGTCTGGCAACTCAAGGGCCTCGAACTCCGATGAGGACCGGCATCGACGCCGACGGCGGTCCTCAGCCGCGGCGTGTGTGGCTGTTCGCCATCATCGGCGTGCTGACGCTGGTGGTGATGGCAGTGGCCTACGTGCAGTGGCGCCAGTACAAGCTGCTCGACACCGCGGCGCACTTTCAGAACGACGCGCTCGGCTGGAGCTTCTCGCAGCTCGAGACCGAGCAGCTGCGCCTGCGCAGCGAACTGCAGCGCTACCTAGCCGACCCGCAGCACGCGGGCGCCGAGAAGGTACAGCTGCGCTACGACATCTTCGTCAGCCGCATCGGTCTGGTCGACCACGACCGGGCCGCCGGCATCATGCGCGATCAACCCGCCTACCAGCCGGCGATGGCGCAGGTGCGGGCCTTCATCCGGCAGGCCGATTACGTGCTGGGCCAGACGCCGCAAGAGCCGCTGGGCCCGCCCACCGGGCAGCAGCTGATGGTCCAGCTCGAGGCGCTGAATCTGCCGCTGCACGACCTCTCGCTGGGTGCCTCGCACCTGCTCTACCGACGTGCCACCGAACGCAACGCCGCGGTGCGCCAGCAGAGCGAGCTCGGTGTCGGACTGACGGCGTTCCAGGTCGTGCTGCTGCTGGCGCTGGCCTTCATCGTGCTGCGCCAGCTGCACCAGTTGACCGAACGCCGACGCACTCTCGAGGCACTTGCCGAGAGTCTGAGTGCGGCGCGCCACGGTGCCGAGGCTGCGAACCGCGCCAAGAGCGCGTTCCTGGCCAACATGAGCCACGAGATTCGCACGCCGTTTCACGGCATGCTGGGCATGATGTCGCTGCTGCAGGACAGTCGGCTCTCGCCCAAACAGGCGGTCTACCTCGACACGGCGCGCGAGTCTGCGCACCATCTGCTGGCCATCCTGAACGACATCCTCGACATCTCGCAGCTCGAGTCGGGCAAGCTGCAGGTCGTTGCGCAGACGGTGGACCTGATGCAGTTGCTGAACCAGGTCGATGCGCTGATGCGTGCGCAGGCGATGGCCAAGGGACTGGTGCTGCGCATCGATGTAGAGACCGACGTGCCGCGCTGGGTACGCGCCGACCCGACGCGTGTGCGCCAGATCCTGTTCAACCTGCTGAGCAACGCGATCAAGTTCACCAGCGTCGGCGAGGTCGTGCTGGCCGTGACCAACGCCGCCGACGGCCGGATCGACTTCAAGGTCACCGACTCAGGCGTCGGCATGGACGAGCCCACGCAGGCGCGCCTGTTCCAGCGCTTCATGCAAGGCGACGAGCGGCCGTCGCGCAGCGCCAGTGGTACTGGGCTGGGCCTGCAGATCTCGCGCGATCTGGCGCGTCTTATGGGGGGCGACATCACGGTGCGCAGCCTGCCGGACCAGGGCAGCACCTTCACCGTCTCGCTGCCGCTGACCTCCGTGGGCGCGCCCACACTGGCCTGCGACATCGACGGCAACGCCGGTGCACCTCACTCGCGACCGCTGCGCGTCCTCGTCGCCGAAGACCACGCGGTGAACCGCGCCTACCTCGAAGCGGTGCTCGACAAGCTCGGCCACCACGGCGTGTTCGTCGGCGACGGCCATGGCGCGGTGCTGGCCGTGCAGACCCAACCGCCGGACCAGCCCTTTGACATCGTGCTGATGGACCTGCACATGCCCGACATGGACGGTTTCACCGCCGCCCGCAGGATCCGCGCGATGGCGCCGCCGCAAGGCCGCGTGCCTATCGTGGCGCTCACCGCCGACGCGTTTCAGACCTCGCGCGAGCTCGCCCGCGAGGCCGGCATGGAAGGCTTTCTGACCAAGCCCGCGCATCTGCCGCAGCTGCGCGAAGCGCTGCAACGCTATAGCGCCGGATCGACGGCGGCGCTACCTGAGCCGGTCGTTGCCGCGAGGATCGCGGCCGGCATCGCCGCACCCGCGTCGCTGCTCGATATGGCGACCGTCAGCGACGTGATGCAGGCACTGACCGAAGCCAAGTACGCCGAGTTGCTCGGGCGCTTCTTCGACGAGGCCGGGGCCACCCTCATGACGCTGCGCCAGGCCGTGGATATGGCGCTGCAGCAGAACCCCGATTTCCGCTATTACCAGATCCGCAACGAGCAGGCCATGGTGCATGCGGCGGCGGGTTACGCCAAGATGAAGAA
>JANYBE010000367.1 GCA_025360945.1 Rhizobacter sp.
TTTCATCCACATCGTGTCGCACCAGGAGGCAGACGGAACGAACGCGCTGACCGCGTTGCCGGCGTTCAAGGCGTTCTCCGCGGGAGTCAAGGAGCGTTGCGAGACACTGCCGGTCCGCGTGGAACTGATGGAGACCGGGTCGTATGGATTTTCCGGCGAGTGAGACGAGCGGGCCTGACGAACTCATCGTCACGCTGGAGCGAGGGCGCAGGCAGTTCCTGGCCCTGGTCGAGCATGTGCGCCCCGAGCTGCACCGCTACTGCACGCGCATGACCGGCTCGGTGGCCGACGGCGAGGACGTCGTGCAGGAAACGCTCGCCCGCGCCTGTTACGAGCTGTCTCAGCTGCGGGCATTGCCCTCGATTCGTCCGTGGCTATTCCGGATCGCGCACAACCGCGCGATCGATCACTGGCGCCACGAGATGCACCGCATCAGCGAGCCGCTGGACGTTGCCGCGGACATCGCCGACGAGGCCGCGCACGAGCCTGACAACGTGCTGGCGCGCAGCAGGCCGTGCGTGCGGCGGTGTCGTGTTTTCTCGAGCTGGCGCCAGCGCAAGCGCGGCTGCGTGATCCTGAAGGACGTGCTGGAGCATTCGATAGACGAAATTGCCTATGAACTCGGCCTGAGCGTGCCCGCGGTTAAGGCCGCGCTGCATCGCGGGCGAGAGACATTGCAGCGCCTGACACAGGCGACACCGCCCGCGCAGCAGCCACGCGACGTCTCGCCGGCACTGAAGCGCTACGCGAGCCTGTTCAATGCGCACGACTGGGACGGCGTGCGCGCCATGCTCGCGGACGACGTTCGGCTCGATCTGGTGTCGCAGCGCAAGGCCGCCGGGCGCCGCGAGGTGGCCACTTATTTCAGCAATTACGAGCGCGCTGCCCACTGGCACCTGAGCCCGGCGTTGCTCGACGGCCGCGAAGTGGTGGCCGTGCTGCCAGAGGCGCACGCCGGCGGTCCGCGCTACTTCATCGAGCTGGGCTGGGACGGCGATCGCGTGATCGCGATCCGCGACTTTCGCCATGTGCCTTACATCGCGCAGGACGTCTTGTTCGAACTCGCCGAATCGACCACTCACCGGAGCACCCCATGAAGACCGAACTTCTCTATCTGCTGCTGACCGCCATCCTCACGGGGCTGCTCTGGATTCCGGTGGTGGTCGGTTATGTCGTCTCGCGCGGGCCACTGACGCCGGCCCTGTACAAAGTGGCATCGACGTCGCCGCTGCCCGCCTGGGTCAACCGGGCCAACCGGGCCCATGCAAACGCGATTGAGAACCTGGCGCCCTTCGTTGCGGTCGTGCTGATCGCCCAGGCCATGGGCGTGTCCAGCGTGGTGACCCAGAGCTGCGCGGCGGTCTACTTCTACGCGCGCCTCGCGCATGCACTGATCCACATCAGCGGCTTCGGTCAGTTCATGGCGCGAACCGTGGCATTCATGGTGGGCTGGGTCGCGTTCATCTCCTTCGCGGTGGTGCTGCTGCTGCGCGCAATGTGATCGAGGTGCGGTTGCTCCTTTCGGCGCTATGCTGGCGTAGATAGACCTGTGCCCTGCCTTGCGAATCCAGGCGCGCGCCAACCGGCTCGTCCATCGCCGCCTGCACGCGGCGCTGGCCGCGCTGACGCGCGACGACTACCACGCCGCGCGCACGAGCTTCTTTCGAAGTCTGGCGGCGACGCTGAACCACAGCCTCGCAGTCGACGACTACTACCTTGGCTCGCTGTATGGCGACATCGCGCTGGCGTAGAAGTGCGACCGCTTCGCCCCCGCTGCCGACCTGCATGCGCTGACTGAGCGACGGCGCCTTTCGACGAGCGCTTGATCACCTTCTGCGACCGCCTCGACGCGACGGATTGCGATGCTGAGGTGGCGATGGAGCGCGGCTTCGGCAAGGTCCAGCGCGACTTGGCCGGGCATGTGCTCGCACACGTGTTCATGCACCAGACCCACTACCGCGGCCAGGTGCACACGGTGCTGTCCGGCACCGCGGTCGAGCCGCCGCAGCTGGATGAGTTCCTGATTCCGAGCGACGCCTCGTGACGCACTGCGGACATGGCTGCGCTGGGCTGGGACGAGGCTGCGGTGTACGGCCGGTAGCGCGACTCAGCGCGATGACGGCGTCTTGCCGATGATCTGCGGCGCACGCATGAAGTCGAAGTCCGCACCCTTGTCGGCCTGCGTCACGGTCTGCAAGAAGAGCTTCTTGTAGCCGCGCTCCGCCGTCGGCTCGACCACCGGGTTGTCGTGCGCCCGCCGCGCCACTTCTTCATCTGAAATCAGCAGCGCGATCTCGCGGTTCTTCACGCTCAGACGAATGCGGTCGCCGTTGCGCACATGCGCCAGCGGGCCACCGATCGCGGCTTCCGGGGTGACGTGCAGCACGATCGTGCCGAACGCGGTGCCGCTCATGCGGCCGTCGGAAACGCGCACCATGTCCTTCACGCCGACGCGCGCCAGCTTCATCGGGATGGGGATGTAGCCGGCCTCAGGCATGCCTGGCGCGCCCTTTGGGCCGATGTTCTTCAGCACCAGGATGTCCTGTGGCGTTACGTCGAGCGCGTCGGCGTCGATGCGCTCGGCCAGGTCCTGCACGTTCTCGAACACCACCGCGCGGCCTTCATGCTCCATCAGACCCGGGTCCGCGGCCGATTGCTTGATGATGGCACCACCCGGCGCCAGATTGCCCCATAGCACCGCGATGCCGCCTTCGCAGTAGATCGGGTTGCCCACGCTGCGCACCACGGTCTGCGCGAAGCCCGGGCCGGTGCGCTCGATCTCCTCGCCCAGCGTGCGGCCGGTAATCGTCAAGGCCTCCAGGCGCAACAAGGGCTTTAGTTCCCGCAGCAGCGTGGCCATGCCACCGGCCTTGTGAAAGTCCTCCATGTAGTGCTGGCCCGAGGGCTTGAGGTCGAGCAGCACAGGCGTCTCGCGCCCCATGCGGTCTAGCGCCTGCAGATCGATCTCGAGACCCACACGTCCCGCGATGGCCGCGAGGTGGACGATACCGTTGGTCGAGCCGCCGATCGCCAGCAGCACCCGCATCGCATTTTCGAACGCGGCGGGCCTGAGCACTTTGTCGATGGTCAGCTTGTCCCTGGCAATCTGCACGGCCTGCGCGCCGGTCTGCTCGGCGATGCGGATGCGGTCCGCAGTGACCGCGGGCGGTGACGCCCCGCCGGGCATTGTCATGCCCAGCGCTTCGGCGATGCACGCCATCGTGCTGGCCGTGCCCATCACTGAGCAGGTGCCGACACTGGCGACCAGCTGGTTGTTCACGTCGGCCGTCTCGTCGGCATCGATCTCGCCGGCGCGAAACCTGCCCCAGTAGCGGCGGCAGTCGGTACAGGCGCCGACGCGTTCACCCCGGTGCGAGCCGGTCAGCATCGAGCCGGTGATGAGCTGGATCGCCGGGATGTTCGCCGAGGCCGCGCCCATCAGCTGCGCCGGCACCGTCTTGTCGCAGCCGCCGATCAGCACCACCGCGTCCATCGGCAGCGCGCGGATCATTTCCTCGGTGTCGATGGCCATGAGGTTGCGCAGGAACATGCTGGTCGGCGCCGCGAAACTCTCATGGATCGAGATCGTCGGGAACGCCATCGGCAAGCCGCCCGCCAGCATCACGCCGCGCTTGACCGCCTCGACGAGCTGCGGCGCATTGCCATGGCAGGCGTTGTAGTCGCTGCCGGTGTCGGCGATCGCGATCACTGGCCGATCGAGCGCCGTGTCGGTGTAGCCGGCGCCCTTGATGAAGGCTTTGCGCAGGAACAGCGAGAAGTCCTGATCGCCGTAGCTGGTCAGGCCCTTGCGCATGCCTGCCGGTTCGGCGCGGGCGAGACCTTCGCTGGGTGTGTCCGGCATCGCGCGCGTCCTCTTCAGAAGCTCTCGTCGGCGCGCAGATAGCGCCACTGACCGGGCGGTAGATCGCCCAGCATGGCCTTGCCGACTCGCACGCGCTTCAGGCCCAGGACCTGCAGGCCGACCGCCTCGCACATGCGGCGAATCTGGCGCTTCTTTCCTTGCGTCAGCACGAAGCGCAGCTGATCGTCGTTAACCCACTCAACCTGCGCCGGGCGCAACGCCTCGCCATCGAGTTCGAGGCCGTGTCGCAGCAGTGCAAGGCTGGCGTCGGACAGCCGCTTGCGGTCTGCCATCGCGACGCGCACGAGGTATTCCTTTTCGATGTCGCTGTCCTCGCCGATCAGCTGCTTGGCCACACGTCCGTCCTGCGTCAGGATCAGCAGGCCGACCGAGTCGATGTCCAGCCGGCCGGCGGGCACCAGGCTCTTCAGGTGCTCGCGCAGAAAGCGCGTGCCGGAGCGGTCTTCGCGCCACTGGTTGGCCGGCGTGACGAGTACGACCGCCGGCTCGTAGCCGTCTTCGGCCTGGCCGCTCACGTAGCCAACCGGCTTGTTGACCAGCACCGTGACGCGCTGCGCCTGCTGGAACTTGGCCTTCGCATCGATCGTGATGCGCTGGTGCGGCTGTACGCGTGAACCGAGCTCGCTCACGATCTGGTCGTCGACGCGCACATAGCCTTTCGCGATCCACTCGTCGGCCTCGCGGCGCGACGCGATGCCGAGCTCGCTCATGCGCTTGGACAGGCGCATGCTGCCCGGTGCGTGTTCGGCCGGCATGCGATCGTCGTCATCTCCGTCATCGCGGCGCCGCGCCGGGCGCGCCTGCCGGCGCGGGTTCGGACGCGGCTCGTAGCGCGGCGGCGGCGGGCCCTGCGCCGCGACCGGCGCGGCTGTCGGCTCTGCCCTGGGCGCGTACCTTGGCGCACGGTCGGGCATTGTCGACTGACTTCGCGAAGGACGCGGTGGCGGTGGCGAGCTCTCGGGCCGGCGCACGAATGCCTCGGGCGGTCGATCACCGAAGCGCTGGCGCAACTGATCCTGGTAGCGGGCTTCGCGCTCGGCGCGTTGCGCCTGCGCCTGCGCCAGCGTCGGGCGGGCTTTCACGCCCGAGGCGCTGCCGCGTACAGGCGGGCGCGCGGTACCGGTTCGGGGTGCCGCATCGGTGCCGGGCTTCTTCAGTTTGATCGTGACCATGCGTGATTGGAGCACGCCGGAGCCGTCGGTTACGCGCCGACCCCGAACAACTCGCGCAGCGCCTCACGGTATTGCGCCTGGCCGATGCCGTTGGTGCTGTAGTGCGTGCCGCCCGGCACGAGCACGAAGCGCTTCGGACCCGCGGCACGCTCGTAGAGCGCGCGGCCGAGTTCGGGGCGAATCAGCGCATCGGCATCGCCGTGCACGACCAGCACCGGCACCTTGACCTTCGCGATGCGGTCGGCCGAATCGAAGCGTTGCGTGATCAGCGGCGCAACCGGCAGCCAGCCCCATTTCATCGTGCCGATAACGGCGGGGATCGAGGTGAAGGTGCCTTCGACGATCAGGCCCTTCGCGTCATCGACCTCGGTCGCGAGCCGCACGGCGATTGCGCCGCCGAGCGAGTGACCGAAGAGGTAGCGGTCGCGCCCCGGCTGGTTCGCGGCGAGCCAGGCCCAGCCAGCGCGCGCATCCTCGTCGACGCTGGTCTCGGAAGGCAGCGCGGCAGCGCTGCGGCCGAAGCCGCGGTAGTCGATCGCGAGCACGCCGAAGCCGAGCGAGTGCATCTGGCGAATGCGAAACGCGCTCGCATCCACGTCGCGCCGCGCGCCGTGCAGGTAGAGCATCACCGGTGCGTCGGGTGCCGCGCCGGCGATCCAAAGCGCATGCAGCCTCGGTGCAGCCGCGGTGGCGTTGTCGGCGGGCAGCGCAATCCAGACATCGGTCAGGCCGGCGCTACGCCCATCGGCGGCATCGGGGGTCGTGCGGGCCTGGAAGATCCACTTGCGCTCCTGCGAGTCGAGGCTCACGCAGCCGGCGAGCGCGGCGATCGAGAGCAGCGCAAGAGCGGACCAGCGCCAGCGCAACGAGGTCAGGTACTTGGGCATCGACGGAGTGAGCACAAGCCGGCAGAAAAGTTCAGCGACCGCGCCAGAAAAGTCCGTCGAGTTCCTTCAGCGTGATCTGGCGCCAGGTGGGCCGACCGTGGTTGCACTGGTCGATGCGGTCGGTACGCTCCATGTCGCGCAGCAGCGCGTTCATCTCGTCGAGCGTGAGATTTCGGTTCGCGCGCACCGCGCCGTGGCAGGCCATCGTGGAAAGAATCTCGTCGCGCGCGCGCTCGACGACACGGCTGGCGTCGAACTGCGCCAGCTCAGCGAGCACGCTGCGCGCGAGTTCGACCACATCGCCACCGGCCAGCGCCGCCGGCTGCGATCGCACCGCGAGCACGCTCGCCGACAAGGGCGAGACATCAAGGCCGAGCGCGCGCAGCGTGTCGGCCTGGGCCTCGGCGGTGGCGATCTCCTGCGCGGTCGCGGCGAATGTCGCCGGAATCAGCAGCGGCTGCGACGCGATCGCGGCCGCGCCCATGCTCGCCTTCAGGCGCTCGTAGACAATGCGCTCATGCGCGGCGTGCATGTCGACGATCACCAGCCCCTGCGCGTTCTCGGCAAGCACGAAGGCGCCGGCGACCTGCGCGAGCGCCTTGCCGAGGGGCCAGCCGCCGTCAGCGGCGATCAGGGCGGGCGACGCGGCCGTGTTCAGTGCGGTGGCCGCGAGCGCAGGCGCTTCGCCCCGGCGCGCAGGAATCTCTTGCGCGTACAGCGTCGCCATCTGCTGCAGGCCGAGCGAGGCCTGGTTCGTGGCGCCGAAGCGTGTCATGTCGATCGGGCGCGCGCCGACAGGCTTTGCCACGGGTACCGTCGCATCGAGCCCGACGCGCGGGATCGCGAGCGCCGTCTCGATCGCGCGGCGCACCGCCTGATGCACCTCGCGCGAGTCACGAAAGCGCACCTCGACCTTGGTCGGGTGCACGTTCACGTCGACGCGGTCCGGCGTGATGTCGATGAACAGTACATAGGCCGGCTGGCGCCCGCCGTGCAGCACGTCTTCGTAGGCCGAACGCACGCCATGCGCGATCAGCTTGTCCCGCACGAAGCGGCCGTTGACGTAGACGTACTGCTGGTCGGCGCGCGCACGAGCGGCCTCCGGCGTGCCACTGCGACCGGCCACGCGCAGCACGCCGAGGTCGAGCGCGACTTCGCGGCTGTCGGTGACGAACTCATGGCCGAGCACGTCTATCACGCGCTGCGCGGCCGATGTGCGGCGCCACTGTTGCGCTAGCTTGCCGTCGTGCCACACGATGAAGCTGACCTCTGGCCGCGCCAGCGCGTGGCGGCGCACCGCCTCGACGCAGTGCGCGAACTCGGTCGCCTCGGTCTTCAGGAACTTGCGCCGCGCCGGAGTGCTGAAGAAAAGCTCGCGCACTTCCACGCTGGTGCCCACTCCGCGCGCGGCCGGTGCGAGTTCGCCGGAGCGCGCGTCGAGCCGTTGCGCAAGGCTGGCCTCGGGTGTGCGACTGGCGATCGACACGTCGGCAATCGACGCGATCGCCGCCAGCGCTTCGCCGCGAAAGCCCATCGTCGCCACGCCCTCGAGTTCGACCAACGAGGCGATCTTGCTGGTCGCGTGGCGGCGCAGCGCCAGGCCGAGTTCGTCGTGCGGGATGCCGTGGCCGTCGTCCTCGACCACGATCGCGCGAATGCCCCCACCTACGAGCTTCACGATGACCTCGGTGGCGCCTGCGTCAAGCGCGTTGTCCACAAGCTCGCGCACCACCGAGGCCGGTCGCTCGACCACCTCGCCCGCGGCGATCTGGCTCACCAGTTCGTCGGGCAGTTCGCGGATCGCGCGGCGGGGGAGGGCATGCAACACGGCATTCATCTGTGCATTGTAGGAAGCCAGTGGTGGTCACGCAGCCCACATCGGTTAGTGTTGCAGCTTCGATCCCATCGCCATGCCAGATGACTGACCCCGTATTCGAATCCGCCGCAGAGGCTGGCGACTCGCCCGCCATCGATCTGAACGGCTCTGCATTCGTCAAAGCCGTGGCGGAGCTCGCCACACGCCGACCGGTCACCACCGCGCGGGCGATCTACAACCATCAGGGCATCAAGCTGCTCGAAGGCGGCGTACCGATCGACGCCAGCCTGTACGACCGGCTCGTCGCCCACCGGCTCGCGACGCCCCTCGACGAAGACCTGGACAGCGGGCCGACCATGACCGGCGCGGTGCTGCGCGCCGCGGCCGAGGCTGCAATGGCGCGCTGGCCGTTCTTCGCGCTGACGGCGCCCGTGGGCCGGATGCGCAACATGATGCTGCAGACGATCGAGGCGATTCCGTTGCCTCGGCCGGTAGCGTTTCACCTGACGCTCGCGCACGAAACACGGCCGGGCCTGTTCGAGCACAGTATTCTCATGGCGATCCTCGCCGCGCATCTCGTGCGCGAAGGCGGTGCGCCCATCCACGACATGACCGTGGCCGCTACCGCAGGGCTGCTACATGACCTGGGCATGCTGCATATCGATGCCGACCTGCTCGGTGCCGGGAACCGCCTGAGCGGCGACGCGCGTCGTCCGATCTATGTGCACCCGATGACCTCGTCGATGATGATCGCGCGCTTTCACGAGTATTCGAAGGAGATCTCGCGCGCGATTCTCGAGCACCACGAAGTGCTCGATGGGTCGGGCTACCCGCGCGGTCTGGTGGGCGAAGCGATCAGCCCGCTCGGGCGGCTGCTGTCGCTGTGCGAGGTCGTCACGGCGATGTTCGACGGCGAGCGCGAGTACCCGGTGCAGCGTGTCTGGCTGCTGCTGCGTGTCAGCCCGCAGCGCTTCGACGAGACGCTGGTGCCGTCGATCCAGCGCCTGCTGCGTGCATGCCCGCCGGTGACCGATGCGGTAACGCTGTCTGTCGCAGATGCGGTGGGACGGCTTCAACCCTTGACCGAGCTGCTGACGCGATTCCATGCCATCGCCGCGGCGGCTCGACCGAGGCTGGATGGTGCCGCCCGGACGGTGCTAAAGGATGTCGGCGAACAGGCCGACACCTTGCAGCGCGCGCTGTTCGAAGCCGGCATCACGCCGGACCAGTTCGGACTGCTGGCCCAGGGCGGCGACGCCGATCTGACGGTGCGCGCCGAGCTCTGGGCGCTCACACGCGAGCTGCACTGGCATTTGCGTGCAAGTGCGAACCAGCTGCGCCGCCGCTGGCGCGCGGCGACGCGCGACCAGCCGCTGCCTGCGCCGCTCGCGGCCTGGGTGACCGATGTCGACGCGCTCGATACCACAAGCTGATAATCGTGCCGCATGGAATTCCTCAAGTTCGTGCTCGACTTCATCCTGCACGTGGACGTGCATCTCGCGACCTTCGTGCAGACCTACGGCATGTGGGTCTACGCGCTGCTGTTCGCGATCATCTTCGTCGAGACCGGCGTCGTGGTGATGCCCTTCCTACCGGGCGACTCACTGCTGTTCGTGGTGGGTGCGATGGCCGGTGTCGGCCTGATGAGCCTGCCGCTGGTGCTGATGCTGCTGATCGCCGCGGCGATCCTAGGCAACCAGAGCAACTACGCGATCGGGCGCCACTTCGGCCCGCGCGTATTTCAGTGGGAGAGCACGCGCTTCTTCAACAAGCAGGCCTTCGACCAGGCGCACGCGTTCTACGAGAAGTACGGCGGTGTGACGATCGTGCTCGCGCGCTTCATGCCGTTCCTGCGCACTTTCGCGCCCTTCGTTGCCGGCGTAGCGCAGATGACGCGCAGCAAGTTCACGCTTTTCGATGTGACCGGCGGCACGCTGTGGGTGGGCAGCGTGACGCTTGCCGGCTACCTGTTCGGCAACGTCCCGTGGGTCAAGGCGAATCTCGACATGATCATTTGGGGCGCGATCCTGCTGCCTGGGTTGCTCGTAGTGTTGGGCGCGTGGCGCGCACGGCGCAAGCAGAAGCAGGCGTGATCAAGGCACGCGTGGCGTGACACGCGCGACGAGTGGCGGCGGCCGGTAGTCCGGCAC
Source organism: Rhizobacter sp. (assembly GCA_025360945.1). Classification (GTDB taxonomy): domain Bacteria; phylum Pseudomonadota; class Gammaproteobacteria; order Burkholderiales; family Burkholderiaceae_C; genus LMDS01. The sequence continues at coordinate 9,909 of JANYBE010000367.1, forward strand.
GAAATGGCAGGCGCCGCCGAAGCGCGGCAGCAGCGCGGTGCAGCGTTCAGCCACTTGCCGCGGCGTCGGCTTCTCGCCCATCGCGGTCCAGGCGAGCAGGGCTTCCATCAGGGCCGGGTACTCGGTATCGCTGAGGTAGCTGCTCGTGTTCGTCGGTGAAGGTCTGCACCAGGTGATCGGCGCTGCCAGCGCTGCGCATAGTGCCACGGCGACAGGGTCGGCGCGGTAGCGAGAGACACCCGCGTTGAGCGCGTCATCGTCGCTCGAGCCCGCGCAGCTAGCACCGATGCACCGCGATCCAGTAGAACGCGCCGGCGTCGTCGCGGCCGGTGAGGCAAAGTGTGCCGTCACGCAGGCCGCTCGGGCAGGGTGCGGATTCGGGCTGCGCCTGCGCCGTGCAGCACAGCCGCGGCCATGCTGATTGCGGTTGCTGCACGCATGCTTAGCGCAGATTGCCGGTGTGGCCGAGCGAGTAGCGACCGGGTTGCGGCCACACGGTCAGGCCGTGCGGTTCGCGCCCGACCTTGATCTGGTCGACCGCGCCACTCTCGGTGTCGAAGCGGTAGACGACATCGTCGAAGCGGCCCGAGAGCCACAGGTGCTTGCCGTCGGCGCTGACGTTGCCCATGTCGGGGCTGCCGCCGCCGAGGATGGACCAGGTCTGCACGACCTTGCGCGTCGCGAAGTCGATCACCGAGACGCCGCCCTTGCCGCCGGGCCTTCCGTGAACCAGGTTCGTCCCGCGGTTGGCCACGTAGAGCTGTTTGCCGTCGCGGCTCGGGTACAGGCCGTGCGCGCCGATGCCGGTCGGGATGAAACCGATCTGCTTGAGCGTCTCGCCGTCGACCACGTGCACGCCGTCGAACATCATGTCGGCAACGAACAAGGTCTTGCCGTCGGGCGAGGCGCGCACGTCCTGTGGCATGCCGGGGACGGTGCAGATGGTCGCGCCGAGCTCTGACGGGTCGGGAATCTTGCGCGGCTTCTTGCCCGGCTGGGCGAGCGTGGCGAGGATCTCCGGGCGATTGAAATAGGCGCTCAGCTTAAGTGTGCCGACGACGCTGCGCATGACAAGGTCGACCTTGCTGATCGCGCCGTTGAACTCGCAGGTGAAGAACGCGAAGCGACCGTCGATCGAGAAGTCGGCGTGGTTGATGCCGTCGCAGTCGGGTGTGGCGATCGAGTACTTCAGCACCATCGTCTTCGGGTCGCGAAAGTCCAGCCGCTTGTAGGCCTCGGCGACGACGATCGCGAACTGGCCGTCTGGCGACCAGTACATGTTGTACGGGTCGTCGACGGGGATGGATTTGCCCGGCTTGGCGGTGAGCGGGTCGATCGGCGTGAGGCTGCCGCTCGCGCGGTTCTCGGCGTTGTTGGCGACCCAGAGCGTGCGCAGATCCCACGACGGCACAATATGTTGCGGGTTCAGGCCGACCGGGAAGGTTGCGACGACTTTCAGCGTGGCTGGATCGATCACCGACACCGTATTGGCCGAGTGATTGGGCACGTAGACACGCTCGAGCGCCCCGGCCACGGCCGGGCTCATGTGGCCGGTGGCGGTCTCGCTGTAGAGGTTGTTCGCGTCGATGACAGGCGGCATGCCGGGCAGCGTCAAGACGGCGAGGCTGGAGTGAGTCGCTGCAGAAGCCGCGGGCGCGGTGGTCTGGGCATGTGCCCACGACGAGGCGCAGGCGCCGGCAACGATCAGGGGCAGCGCCGCACGGCGCAAGGTCAGGTTTCTGTTCACGGTTCCGCGGGCAATAAGGTTAGAGCGCTATTGTCGTGCAGCAATCGCCTTGCGAATCGCGGTTACGGAATGCGACACGATCAGCTCGACACCTGCCTGGCCCAGCACGGCAGTAGATGCGCGCGGATCGCCATACACGCCGTTGGCGGGTGCGCCGCTTGCTGCCGCATCGTATCGATCGGCACGCACGCGGGTGGCGTCGGTCGCGAGCATCAGCGAGGTGTCGGCGCTGCCCGCATGCTGGCCGATCTGTGCGTCGCTCAGGCCCTTGTCGTGCAGTAGCTGGACGAACGCGGTTTGCGTGATGCCGTAGTACGCGTCGATGAAGTGCGCGCGCGCCGGTGTAGCGGCCCAGTCGCGGTTGAGCCGCTGCGCCACCGCCTTGAGCTGGCTCTGGTAGCCGCCGTGGTCGCCGATCAGCACCACGTTGACGAAGCCGCCTTGCTTGAAGCTGCGCGCCGCGCCGTCGACTAGCGCCTGGAAGGCCGCGTCCGGGATCGAGATCGTGCCGGGGAAGCGCATGTGCCCCGCTGGCGGCGTGACGCTGCCTTCGGGCACATAGCTGACAACCGGCGCGACCAGCGCGTTGCCCAGCGACTCGGCGATGCGCCCCGAGAGCAATTGCACGCGCACGTTGTGCTTGCCTAGCGTGAGATGCGGCCCGCTCTGCTCGGTGCCGCCGACCGGAATGATGATGGTCGTCTTTCCCGCGAGTTGCGCGTCGCGCAGCTCGGTCCAGGTCAGGTCCTCGAGGAACACGCTGGCCGGTGCGGCGCATGCAGCCGCGTGCAGCAGCAGCGCGACGACGATGGTGAGGAGGCGGCGCACGCGCATCAGCCCGCGAACGCGCGCTTCAGTTCCGCGGCGCACAGCGCTACGGCCGTGTTCGCTTCGTCCAGCAGCTTGCCCATCGTGATGAAGCCGTGGATCTGGCGTTCGAAGCAGACGTAGCTCGCGCGGTTGCCAGCCGCCGTTAGGGCTTCGGCGTAGGCCGCTCCTTCGTCGCGCAACGGGTCATAGCCAGCGGTCAACACGAGTGCCGGCGGTAGCCGGACCAGATCGGCATGCAGCAGCGGCGAGGCGCGCCAGTCCTTGTACTGCGCCGGGTCGGTGATGTAGTGGCCGCTGAAGTAGTCCATCGTTTCGGTAGTCAGCAGATAGCCCTGGCCGTTGCTGGTGTGCGAGGGCGTGTTGCGATGCTGGTCGGTCGCGGGGTAGATCAGCAGCTGATAGGCGATCGGCAGATCGCCCGCGTCGCGTGCCGTGATCGAGATGACCGCCGCGAGGTTGCCGCCGGCGCTGTCACCGCCCACCGCAAGGCGTGTCGCGTCCAGCTGCAGTTCGCTCGCATGCGAGTGAACCCAGCGCGCCGCCGCGAGGCAGTCGTCCACCGCGGCTGGGAAGCGGTGTTCCGGGCCCATCCGGTAGTCGACCGCGACCACCGCGCAACCGGCGCCGTTCGCGAGCTCGCGGCACAGCGTGTCATGGGTGTCCAGATCGCCAATGACCCAGCCGCCGCCGTGGTAGTAGACAAGCACCGGCAGGCTCGCGGTCGCGCTGCTGCCGCACGGCCGGTATAGGCGCAGCGGGATCGCGCCGTGTGGCCCGCCGGCCTGCAGGTCCCGCACCATCGCCACCGCCGGCGGCGCGGGCTGCGTGAAAGTGCGCCGCTCACGGTAGAAGGTGCGCGCCTCGGTGGGCGTGAGCGTGTGCGTGGGTGGAACACCGCGCGCCACCATCAGGTCGAGCAGGGCTTGAGTTTGAGAATGCAGCATGGTTGTCTTTATGATTTTTTCGGCGGCCTAGGGTAACCCGCGCCAGAGGCTGGCGCACGCGCTTTTGCATTGCGGCCTTCACAACGACAAGACCAGAGGAACCAACGAGTATTGCAACCTGCTCGGCTATGCTGGCACTGGCGCCCGTGGCCGGGCAACCGCAGACGTGAGCGCGCGCACCATTTCGGTAACGATGCGCGACGCAAAACGAGTGCTCATCAAGGGTGAAGCTTGCCTCATTTTTGCTGGCGCGGGCGCCTTTGCGGCAAGGGGCGATTTGATTCAGATTGCGGTCGATCCCACAAGCGCTTGTTACGCGCCTTGAGTGAAGATCTAGGGGTTCGCTGCCGCATGCAGGGAACTGGTGTCGCGCTGGACCGCCGTGATTCGACCGCCTACAACTGCCGCGAGCGCGCCAGCGGCGGGTTCTTCGAGAAGTAACGCTGAATGCCGGTCGCCAGCGCGTGCACCAACTGGGCCTGGTACTCCGGGTCGCGCAACCTCGCTTCTTCTTCGGGATTGGAGATGAACGCCGACTCGACCAGGATCGAGGGGATGTCGGGCGCCTTCAGCACCGCGAA
>JANYBE010000375.1 GCA_025360945.1 Rhizobacter sp.
CAGCGAATCGACCTCCGCTGCCTATTTGTCCGGCAAATCCGCAAGGTCACCCGCGGAAAATCCCCGCCGCTTCTGCCTCTCAGACGGATTGGGAAGTGATGATTGATCACGCGTATTTCAGCTCTCCGGTCTTGCCCCGGAACACCCGGTACGAGAACACCGTGTAGCCCGCGATCGCCGGCACCGAGATGCACACGCCGAACAGGATCACCTTGAGCGCTTCGGGCGCGCTCGCGGCCTGCCAGATCGTCATCTGCCCGATCACGACGAACGGGTAGATGCTGTAGGCCAGGCCCAGGAAGCCGAGCACGAACACGACGATCAGCAGCACGAACGGCAGCCAGCACACCGGCCCGCGCACCACCTCCGAATGCAGCACACCACGCACCGCGAGCAGCGCCACCGCGGTCATCAGCGGGATCGCCATCAGCGCGATGATCTCGGGCAGCGCGAACCAGCGCTCGCGCACCACGTCGCTGACCCAGGGCGTGGCCATCGAGATCAGCACCATGCCGGCAACCATCGGCGCCCAGGCGACCTTGGCCCAGCCGATTGCGCGCTCCTGCAGCTCGCCGTCGGTCTTCATGATCAACCATGCCGTGCCCATCAGCACATAGGCCATCGGCAGCGCGACCGCGATCGCGGCGGCGAACAGCGGGTAGTTCCAGCCCGTACCGAAGCCGCTCACGTAGCGGCCGAGCATCCAGCCCTGCGACACGGCGGCCAGGGTCGAGCCGGCGAAGAACAGGCGGTCCCAGGTCTTCTTGTGCGTGTCTCTGGCCTTGACGCGAAAGTCGAACGCCACGCCACGCAGCGTCAGGCCGATCAGCATCAGCGCGACCGGCAGGTAGAGCTCGCCGAGCACAACGCCGTGCGCGCGCGGGAACGCGACCAGCAAGATGCCCACGCCGAGCACGAGCCAGGTCTCGTTGGCGTCCCAGAACGGCCCGATGGACGCGACCATCACGTCCTTCTCGGCGTCGGTGGCGCGGTGCATGAGCATGCCCACGCCGAGGTCGTAGCCGTCGCTGATCACGTAGACGAGCATCGACAGGCCCATCAGCGCCATGAAGATGATCGGCAAGGCCGTGTCGAAGCTCATCCTGTTCATGCCGCACTCCCGGTGGGGATCATCGTCGGGTCAGGCGCCATCGCCTCTTGCGGCTTCTCGGCCATGTACTTCAGCACCGTGACGTAGGCGACGATCAGTGCGAGGTAGAGCGTCACGTAGAGCGCCAGCGTCAGCCCGATCATCGCCGATGGCTGTTTGTTGGATGCGACCTCGGCCGTGCGCAGCAGCCCGTAGACGATGAAGGGCTGGCGGCCGATCTCGGTCACGTACCAGCCGGCCACCGTGGCAACCCAGCCAGCGAACGTCATCCCCGAGAACATCCACAGCGCGGCCCGCGGCAGTGCCGAGGGGCGCCACTGTGCGCGCCGCAGCAGCCACCAGCCGAGCCAACTGGTGGCCAGCATCAACAGCCCGAAGCCGACCATGACCCGGAACGCGAAGAACAGCGGCAGCGGCGGCGGGTGAGCATCTCCGAACGAGTTCAGGCCCTTGATCTCGCCATCGAGGTTGTGGGTGAGGATCAGGCTCGCGACCTTGGGCACCTTGATCTCGAAGTGGTTGCTGCGGCTGTCCTTGTCGGGAATAGCGAATAGCAGCAGCGGCGCGCCGCGCTCGGTCTCCCATACGCCTTCCATCGCGGCGATCTTGGCCGGCTGGTGCTCCAGCGTGTTCAGGCCGTGGGCGTCGCCGACGAAGATCTGCACGGGGATCAGCACAGCGGCCAGCGTGAGGCCCACGCGCATCACCTTGGGCGCCGAGCGCTGGCCGACACCGCGCAGCACCTGCCACGCCGACAGGCCGCTCAGCAAGAACGCACAGGTCAGCCCCGAGGCCAGCACCATGTGCGTGAAGCGGTACGGGAACGAGGGGTTGAAGATCACCTCGACCCAGCTCTTCACGTGGTACACGCCGTCGACGATCTCGTAGCCGGCGGGCGTCTGCATCCACGAGTTCAGCGCGAGGATCCAGAACGCGCTGAGCGTAGTGCCGAACGCGACGAAGAAAGTCGACATCAGGTGCACGCGTTCGCCAACCTTGTCGTGCCCGAACAGCATCACGCCGAGGAAGCCGGCTTCGAGAAAGAACGCGGTGAGCACTTCGTAGCCGAGCAGCGGCCCGGCGATGTTGCCCGCACGCTCCATGAAGCCCGGCCAGTTGGTTCCGAACTGAAAGCTCATCGTGATGCCGCTGACCACGCCGAGCGCGAAGCTGAGCGCGAACACCTTGGTCCAGAAGCGGTAGGCATCGAGCCAGCCCTGTGCGGCGGCCTTGTCCGCAGCGTTGCGCGTCTTGAGCCAACGCAGCCTGAAGAACAGCAGCACCCAGCCCATGCCGATGCTGATCGTCGGGAACAGGATGTGAAAGGTGATGTTCGCCGCGAACTGCATGCGGGCCAGGATGAGCGCGTCCATTCGCTTTTCTCCTCAGGCTTGGCGTTTGCCGCTGGGCGCCCCCACCGCGGCGACCCGGCCGGTGAATTGAAGCACCTTCTGCACCTTGGCCCCCATCTTCATGAGCTTGGACAGCGTCTGCTGGTCCATGCGCTGCACATCGTCGAACCAGGTCGTGGTGAGCTCGATCACGTCGTGCATGCCGCGCATGCGCTCGAGCGCGACGCGGTCTTCCTCGCTCGCGGGCTCCTCGAGCAGCGCATTGCGCAGCATCGACAGCGTCGGATCGATCTCGCGCCGGCGCCGCTCCTCGGCGAGCGTGCGGAAGATCTCCCACGCGTCGCTGGGTGCATCGAAATACTCGCGCCGGTCGCCGGCGATGTGGCGCAGATTGACGAGCCGCCAGGCCTGCAATTCCTTCAGGCCCATGCTGACGTTGGAGCGCGAGAATTCCAGCCTCTCGGCAATGTCGTCGGCGTTCAGCGGCGCGGGCGCGACGAAGATCAACGCGTAGATCTGGCCCACGGTGCGGTTGATGCCCCAGCGGCTGCCCATCTCGCCGAAGTGGGCGACGAAGCTGCGAACAAGTGGCGTGAGGGTTTGCATGGGGCTCATTCTATCGAGTTTTCAGGAATTACTAAAAACTCAGGACGCCGACAGGGAAACGAACCACGCGTCAACGGCGAGAATGCAGACTGTTATTCCGAACCCAGGCTGCTCCCCCAATGATTTCGTACCAAATTGAAGCGCGTGATCCGAACACGCATCTGTTTCATATCACGCTGACCATCGCGCGCGCCGCCCCCGAGCAGCGCCTGAGCCTGCCGGTGTGGATTCCCGGCAGCTATCTGGTGCGCGAGTTCGCTCGGCATGTCTCGGGACTGAGCGCCGTGCAGGGCACGCGCGAGGTCACGCTGCGCCAGCTCGACAAGGCGACGTGGGCGGCCTCGACCAGCGGCCGCGGCGCACTCGTCGTGAGCTACGCCGTCTATGCCTTCGAAACCTCGGTACGCGCGGCATTTCTGGACGCGAACCGCGGCTTCTTCAACGGCACCGGCGTGTTCCTGCGCGTCGAAGGCGCCGAGGCGCTGCCGCACCGCGTGGATCTGCGCAAGTTGCCATCGGGTTGGCAGGTCGGCACTGCGTTGCCGGCGCTGAAGGTCGACGCAACCGGCCGCGGCGTGTACGAGGCGGCCGGCTACGACGAGCTCGTCGACCACCCGGTCGAACTCGGCCGCTTCTGGCGCGGCCGCTTCGAGGCGCGCGGCGTGCCGCACGAGTATGTCGTCGCCGGCGCCTTGCCCGATTTCGACGGCGAGCGCTTGCTGGCAGACGCCAAGCGCATCTGCGAAGCGCAGATCGAGTTCTGGCATGCGAAGAAGAAGCCACCGTTCACGCGCTACGTGTTCCTGCACAACCTCGTCGAGGAAGGCCACGGCGGGCTCGAGCACCGCGCGAGCACCGCACTGATCTCGCCGCGGCGCGACATGCCGCAACTCGGCAGACCAGAAACCAACGACGGCTACGTGAACCTGCTCGGGCTGATCAGTCACGAGTACTTCCACACGTGGAACGTCAAGCGCCTGCGCCCGGCCGAGTTCGCGCGCTACGATTACACGCAGGAGAACTACACCGAGCTGCTGTGGTTCTTCGAGGGCTTCACTTCGTACTACGACGACGTGTTCCTGCTGCGCACCGGGTTGATCGATGCGGGGCGTTACCTGAAGCTCGTTGCGCGCACCATCAGCGGTGTGATCGCCCTGCCAGGGCGCAAGGTGCAGAGCGTCGCGCAGGCCAGCTTTGACACTTGGGTCAAGTACTACCGCGCGGACGAGAACACGCCCAACGCGACCATCAGCTACTACACCAAGGGCTCGCTTGTCGCGCTCGCGCTCGACCTGACGCTGCGCAGCGAAGCCCGGGGCACGCTCGACGACGTGATGCGTTCGCTCTGGGCCGCCAGCGGCGGCGGCCCGATCACCGAGGTGCAGATCGCCGCGGCCTTGCAGCAGGTCGGCGGCCGTTCGTACCGCAAGGAACTTGCGGCCTGGGTTCATGGCACCGACGAGCTGCCGTTGCAGACGCTGCTCGAGTGCGCCGGTGTCGACTGGACCAACGATGCGGCGACGCTGGCGCAGCGCATTGGCGTGCGCGTCGGCGAGAGCGCGCTCACTGGTGTGAAGGTCAGCCAGGTGCTGCGCGGCGGTGCTGGCGAACGCGCGGGGCTGTCGGCCGGCGACGAACTGCTCGCCGTCGCGGGCTGGCGTGTGCGCCGTCTTGACGACGCGCTTCGCGTGATCAAGGCCGGCATGCCCGCAGCGCTGCTGATCGCACGCGATCAGCGCGTGCTGACGCTGAGCCTGGTGTTGCCGACGGAGCTGCCTGCCAGTGCAGCCGGCGTGTCGCTGAAGCCTGCACCCAAGCCCGCCAAGCCGGCGCAGGCGATGCGCAAGGCATGGCTGCTGCTGGCCTGAGCGCGCTGATCCGGTCCGCGTCAGGTGCGGGCCGGCGCATTGCATTGCTGGCACTTGTGCTGGGCGTCGTGGCTGTGCACGGTTGCGTGACGCAAACGCTCGCCGACCGCCTCGTCGATCTCGACCGAGAGCAGGCGATGCCGGCGCGCATCGAAGTCGCCTATGTGCGCGACATGGCACTGAGCGCGCCACCACCCACCGCCGCGCCCGCGGCTGCGCCGACCGCGGCGCCGCATCGAACGCGGCCGGCCAAGGTCGCCAAGCCGGCGAAGCCGGCGTCCGCGCCTGAGCCCGCCGCGTCTGTCCCTGCCGCGGCGAGAGCAACTGAGCCCGTAACGGACACGACCGCCGCAGCGGTGGCCGAACCGGTCGCCGAGGCCGCGCCGATCGAGCCGCCCGTTGCTGCTGCGCCTGTGCCGGCGAGCGCCTCCGCCCCGGCGAGCTTCGAGTGGCCCGCGTCCACGCGCATGAGCTACGACGTCACCGGCAATTACCGCGGCGAGGTCAGCGGCAGTGCGCAGGTCGAGTGGATACACGTCGGCTCGCACTACCAGGTGCACCTTGACTTCGTGGTCGGCCCAAGCTTCGCGCCCATCATCACGCGACGCATGAGCAGCGACGGCGAGATCACGGAGGCCGGCCTCGCGCCGCGCCGCTTCGACCAGGAGACCAAGGTTGTGATGCGCGAGCGCAACCGCGCCACGATCGTCTTCGAGCCCGGCAGCGTCGTGCTCGCGAACGGCGACCGCCGCGACGCCTTGCCGGGCGTGCAGGACATGGCGAGCCAGTTCGTGCAGCTCACCTACGTGTTCAGCACGCGGCCCGAGCTGCTGCGCGTCGGCGGCACGGTCGACATCCCGCTCGCGCTGCCGCACAAGGTCGACGTGTGGACCTATGACATTACCGCAGAAGAGACGCTGAACACCAGTTTCGGTGCGCTGCCCGCGATCTACCTGAAACCGCGTCGGATGACGCCCAGACCCGGTGAACTCAGCGTCGAGATCTGGTTCGCGCCGCAGCTGCGCTACCTTCCGGCGCGCATTCGCATCCACCAGGATGCCGACACCTACCTCGACCTGCTGATCGCCAGGCGGCCCGAGATGGCCGCGCCCTCATCCTCGCCTCCCTGAATATCGATACAGTCGCTGCATCGCGGCTGCATCGCGCTGGAGAACACGACCATGAACTTCGAAAACATCCTGATCGACACGCGCGGCGACGGCCCGCGCCGCACCGGCCTGATCACGCTGCACCGGCCCAAGCAGCTCAATGCACTGAACGATGCGCTGATGGACGAGCTCGGTACCGCGCTGAAGGCCTTCGATGCTGACGCGACGATCGGCTGCATCGTCGTCACCGGCAGCGAGAAGGCGTTCGCCGCCGGCGCCGACATCGGCGCGATGGCGGGTATGACGCTGAAGGACACTTTTGGTGCCGACTTCATCACGCGCAACTGGGAGACGATCCGCAGCATCCGCATGCCGGTGATCGCCGCTGTCAGCGGCTTTGCCCTGGGCGGCGGCTGCGAGCTGGCGATGATGTGCGACTTCATCATCGCGGCCGACACCGCGAAGTTCGGCCAGCCCGAGATCAGACTGGGCATCATCCCCGGTGCCGGCGGCACGCAGCGCCTGCCGCGCGCGGTCGGCAAGGCGAAGGCAATGGACATGGTG
>JANYBE010000451.1 GCA_025360945.1 Rhizobacter sp.
CGCGGATCTCGCCGACCATGATCTTGTCGGGGTCGTGGCGAAGGATCGAACGCAACCCGCGGGCGAATGTCAGGCCCTTCTTCTCGTTGACCGGAATCTGCAACACGCCGGGCAGTTGGTACTCGATTGGGTCCTCGATCGTCACGATCTTGTCGAGCCCGGTATTGATCTCGGACAGCGCCGCATACAGCGTCGTGGTCTTGCCGCTCCCGGTCGGACCGGTCACGAGCAACAGGCCATAGGGCATCTGCGCGGCATCGCGGATGAAGCTCAGCACCGGTGCATCGAAGCCGAGCGTGTCCAGTGTCAGGGCCTTGAACTGGCCGGTTAGGTGCTTGCGGTCGAGCACGCGCAGCACAGCGTCCTCGCCGAACAGATTGGGCATGATCGAGACGCGGAAGTCGATGTCGCGAGCATCGACCACGACCTGAAACCGGCCGTCCTGCGGAATGCGACGTTCGGCGATGTCAAGTTCCGAGACGACCTTGATGCGCGAGATCGCCTGGTGTGCGGTTTCGAGGTTGTCGATTTCCTTGACGACTTCGAGTACGCCGTCAAGGCGGTACTTGATGACCATGCCATTGGGCTGGGTCTCAAGGTGGATGTCGCTGGCGCCAGTGCGCAGCGCGTCATACAACGTCGAGTCGACAAGCCGAACGATCGGGCTCTCGGTCGCGTCGATCGCGGCCATCGAGATCGAGACCGCACTCTCAGCATTCGCCGCGCGGCCCTGCTGGAGTCGCACCGCGTCCATGGCGCGCACGCTCTTCTCGGCAGTGACCAGGAAGGCGAGCAGATCGGCACGCGTCGTCAGGCCGAAAGCCACAGTGCGGCCTTGCGTGCGAACCTCGATCCAGCGACGCAAGCGAGCGTCCAAAGGATCGGCGACCACCACCGTCAGTTGGCCGTTGTCGACAAGACCGATCAGGCAGCCCCGGCGTTTGCAGTCGGCGAACGAGGCCAGCGCGAAGTCCGGCTTTAGGCCGCGAAGCTGGGCCATGTCGAGCGCGCGCAACCCGAAGTGGCGGGCGGCGAGCGGCAGCACCTGTTCCTCGTCGATGCCGAGGCGCTCCGCGAACCATTCGAGAGTGGGGCGTGAGCCGGCAGACTGCTGGGCCTCGCGAACGAGCGCAGCGTCGAACGCCTGCACGGTTGCGCTGCTGGCTTGATCGCTCGTCGCGGTATTCATTGCAGGCTCGACGCAAGGTCGAAGATGGGCAAGTACATGAGCACGACGATGGCGCCGATGACAAGACCGATGACGATCATCAGGGCCGGTTCGAAGAGGCGGCTCGCCAGCTCGACAGAGCGTTGCAGGGAGGATTCGTGGAACTGCGCGATCCGCTCCAGGATCTCTGCCAGCGCGCCGGTGCGCTCGGCGACCGCAAGCATGCTGCCGGCCACCGGATCGGCCAGCCCGGCGTCGTGCAGGGCGCGACTGATGCCGCGGCCTTCCTGGATCATCTGCAGGGCAGCCGCCAGGCGCGCCGCGTCCGCTTCGCCCAGAAGACCACCGGCCAACTGCAGGGCGCGTGGAGCAGCGATTCCGCCGCGCACCAGCATGCCCGTGGTCCTGTAGAGCTGGGCGTGCCGAAACTTGCGCACTGTCGCGCCGACGAAGGGCAACGCCTCGATCCAGCTTGCCTTCGCGCCGTCGCGCAGAACGCGCCGAACCATCGTGAACACGGCGATCGCCATGACCAGCGCGCCCACGCCGATCTCCCAGGCGTGTCTGGCTGCAAAGCGGCCCCAGGACATCATGAGCTGCGAACTCCAGGGCAGCTCCCTACGGGTGCTCTCGATGAGCACGGCGAACTTTGGCACGACGACGGCGAGCAGGAACACGATCACGACCAGACCCACGCCGAGCAGCAAGGCCGGATAGATGGCCGCTCCGACGACCTTGTCGCGCAGGGCGCGCATGCTCTGTTGGTGTTCGGCATAGCGGCGCAGCGACTGGCTGAGGTCTCCGGTCTGCTCGCTCGCGCTGACCGTGGCGATGAGCAGCGCCGGGTAGCGCCCGGGATGCAACTCGAGCGCACCGGAAAGCGGAAGCCCGTGGCTCACGTCCTGAATAAGGTCGTGAACCATGGCCCGTCTCGCCGCGACCGATTCTTTCGCGGCCAGCGTGCGCAGTGCCTCGAGTACCGACAATCCGGCCGACAGAAGCGAGGCAAGTTCGTACGAGAAGGTCGTTATGTCCAGGCCTCGCCGTGCTCGGGCCGACGTTAGCGCGGCGCGCGCCGATGCCGAAGTGCTGGGCGCGCACGCCAGAACCTGAAAGCCGTCACGTGCCGCGCGGGTTCGCGCATCTGCCGCGTCTGCTGCAGACAGGGCGAGCGTCTGCACCGTCCCCGCGCCGGATCGAACGACAAGCTCGAAGGGAATCGACATCAGATCGGCCCGGTCAGGGCCCCCACGAGGTCACGTCCGATGCTTCACCCGAGCCGCCAGGCTGGCCATCGGACCCAAACGACACAAGGTCGTAGTCGCCGTGATCGCCAGGCGCCTTGTAGACATAGGGGTTGCCCCAGGGGTCGGGCGGTACCGCCTTCTTCAGATAGGGACCCGCCCACTTTTCGAGGTTGGGTGGCTTGGTATTGAGGGCGGCGAGTCCCATCTCTGTCGAGGGGTAGGCTCCTACGTCCAAGCGGTACTGGTCAAGTGCCTTGCCGAGGGAGTCGATCTGCGCGCGCGCGATCTTCGTGTTGGACTTGCTCACCTGGTCAAAGTACCTTGGTGCCACCAGGCCTGCGAGCATGCCGATGATGACGATCACGACGAGCAGTTCGAGTAGGGTGAAGCCGCGCAATGCGACGTTGCGGGCCCGACCAGCGCGTCCGCTGAATTCGTTCATGCTCGGGATTGGGTACATGAGACGCAGTCTTTCCGGGGGCCTTAAGCGATCCTTAAAGGAATGACCCACCACCCCAAGTGGGGGGGACGATCCCGATACGGCGTCGCGAGGGTGTTGGTGGTGGAACCGCGCGGGTTCTCCCTCCAAATTGCACGGGGGACTGCTACATCGACGCGAGGCCGCCGAACGCGAGCCTGCGCTGGTTGACTTTCCGCCCACCAGTTGAGACCCTTCTGTCCATGATTCGCGTCGCACTCGACAATGGCAGAAGGAGGCTCGAGTCCGACGTCTTCGTCGACGTTCGGAGGAGATCTGTCCTGCGTCGCTTGGTGGCAGTTGTCCGGGCGTTTCGGTTCGCCTTGTGGGTGGTCATTGCAGGCTTGCCGTCGATCGGGTATTGCCAGATCTACTCGGGTACCTCCGAGCAATCGGGGGCCGTTGTCCTGTCGAGTTTTGCCACGCCGGAGGCGAGCGTCTTGCTGATGCCAGCACCTTCGGCGTCTGTGTTGAGTGGCAAGTCGGCGCCGTCCTCCGTGAGGGCTGATGTGTCCAGCTCCGGTCGGACAGTCTCCGAGGCCCTGCGCCGCATTGTCGAGACGTCCGCATCCCGAGCCGAGATCTCCCCGAAGCTGATTCACGCTGTGATCGAAGCCGAATCGCACTACGAGCCCAAGGCGGTATCCAGTCGCGGTGCCATCGGGTTGATGCAACTTCTTCCGAGCACCGCGAAGCGCTTCGGTGCTTCCGACCCGTTCGATCCAGCGCAAAATGTCTCTGCCGGGACGGCTTACCTCAAATGGCTGATGGGTTTCTTTGACCAGGATCTCGAGTTGGTTCTCGCAGCGTACAACGCTGGCGAGCAAGCCGTAGTGAGGGCTGGAAGGAAGATTCCGCCGTACGCGGAAACACAAGCCTACGTGAAGAAGGTGATGGCAACGCTTCGGCGTGACAGCCCGCAATCCCTGTGAGGCGAAGAACTCGCTGCAGCGCCCGCACTTTGCATCGACGGCTTCCCGCTCAGAGGAGGACCATGTGCCGATTACTACCGTTGACGACAGGCGCGAAGTCTGGTCCGGCAGCGTTGTCTCCTCCGCCGCCGAAGAAGTGCTCCAGGACCTGCGTGGCCAGAGGCGCGCGCGTCCTACGAAAAGAAGTGGAACGATTCGCGCATCGCTCTGGCGTAGACCATCGCCAGCACCAGAAGACTCGATCTGAGCGCGGCGGACCTTCGGGCGAGCAAGGGAATAGAGGCCGACTTTCAAGCCTATGTCGCGGGCTGCCTGCGCGCGATGTCCAGGATTCAGAGCGGCCAGATCCGTACATCGCAAGAAGCGAACAAACAGCTCGGAATCTACGAGGACGTCGCCCATCGAATCGAGGCCGACGGCGCAGCGCTCAACGCGCTTGCTGCTCAGCGCTTGGGCAAGCCGGCGCGAGGGAGGCGGAACGCGCGCGGATTTCAACCCGTGCTCGCGCAGCAGAGCCAGCGCATTGATGTGCGCATAGAAAGAACCGTCCTCGGGGTCGGCCTCAGAGTGCAGAGTTGCGTCGAAATCCTGAAGCAAGCCCGCATCAGGCGCTGGCCCTGCGCCAAGGGGCGCCAGCCACGCATGGACGAAAAAAATAGAAACCCAGGGCGACGCGGGTGCATCCCCAAATGATCGAGCCCAAGCTTGACGCGCTGCTCGCGCGCCTGGTCAGGATCCGACCGCGCTACCGATCATGATCGCGACGCCGCTCGCACCGGGCGCCACCGGGGCGGACTCGCCGCTCAGGTCGCCGGGTTGGGGAATCGCGTTGCCCGACTTGCTGATGCGCGCACCGACGATCACCTGTCCCGCGCCGGAGATCCGTGCGTTCGGTGCCATCGCCATGCTGTCGTCGAGCTTGTAGGTGATCGGCAGGTCTTTCGCCTGCGCGCGCAGCACGGCGAGCGGCATGCGCGGCCCTTGCACGGCGCGGGCGAAGATGAAGACGGTGTCGGTCGGGCTCGCCTTGCCGGCGAGCGCGGGCGACAGCGTGACGGTGCCGCTGACGCCGGCATGGGTCACCACCACGGCGGCCGCGGCCGACTGTGTCGGCGCTGCGATTCCGCCGCGCTTGCGCGCCTCGGCCAGGCTCGCCTGCAAGCGCGCCGCGTCCGGGCTGTCGGGCGGCAGGCCTTGTGCCATCATTTCCCAGCGACGCACGGCGGTCGCATAGTCGGTGTGCTCGAAGGCCGAGGTGCCGGCGAGCGCGAGCGCCTTCAGATGGGTTGGATTGGCGATCAGCGCGCGCGCGACGATCGCGTCGGATTCGGGCGTGGCTTGCCCACCGTTCTTGGTCGCGAGTGCATCGGCATAGTCGGCCAGCGTGCCCGCATCGTTGCCGCGCAGCTCGACCGCTTTTGCGTAGGCCGGCAATGCGTCGTCGACGCGGCCGAGCACGGTGTAAGAGCGGCCCAGCATCTGCCAGCCGGTTGCGTCATCGGGCTTGTCCTTCAGGCGCTGCGCGAGCTTGTCGACCATCGCTTCGATTTGCTTGCGAGCCGCCTGCTCCTCTGCATCAGGTGCCCCAGCAGCAGCTGCGGGCGCTGGCTTGAGGCTTGGCGAGCCCTTCCACGCATAGCCGGCGACCGCGAGACCGAGCACGCACGCGCTCAGGCCGATCAACAAACGCCCCGAAGGGCGTGGCGCAGGAGTGTTTGGAAGAGGTTCGGTCATCGATCGATCAGGATTGGTGCGGATCGGCGAACAGCGCCGGGTCGTCGGGTTCGAACTGGTTGGCGGCGGTCCGGGCGCGTCGGCGCATTGCGAATGCAAGCGCGCCAAAGCCCAGCAGCAGCATCAGTGCGGGCCCGAACCAGAGCAGCAGCGTCGTGGCCTTGACCGGTGGGCGATACAGCACGAAGTCGCCGTAGCGCTCGGTCATGTAGGCAATGATCTTGGCGTCGTCGTCGCCCTTGCGCAGCATCTCGCGCACCTGGCGGCGCAAATCCTGCGCGAGATCGGCGGTCGAGTCGGCGATGGTCTGGTTCTGGCAGACCAGGCAGCGCAACTCCGACGCGATGCGTGTCATGCGCGCTTCGAGCACTGGGTCGTCGGCGGCGGGCGCGGCATCGTTCGCCAGCGCAGGCAGGACGAGGCACAGCCACGTCAGCCAGATGAAGAGCAGCCTAGGCATTGAGCTGCTTTAGCATCGGCTCGATGCGCTCGCGGATCACGTCGGGCGTCAGCGGCCCGATGTGCTTGAGGCGGATCACGCCCTGCTTGTCGATGATGAAGGTCTCGGGCACGCCGTAGACGCCGAAGTCGATGCCGACGCGGCCATCGTCGTCGAACAGCGAGGCGTTGTACGGGTTGCCGAAGCGCGCGAGCCAGCCCTGGCCGTCGGGACGCTTGTCTTTGTAGTCCAGGCCGTAGATCGGCACCATGCCGCGTTTCGAAAACTCGACCAGCAGCGGGTGCTCTTCGCGGCAGGCCACGCACCACGAGGCCCAGACATTGAGCATCCAGACCTTGCCGAGCATGTCGTCGCGTTTGAAGACTTGCGCCTCGTCATCCAGCCGCGTCAGCGTGAAGCTCGGTGCGGGCTTGCCGATCAGCGGCGAGGGCACTTCGTGTGGATCGAGGTTCAGGCCGCGCGCGAGAAAGCCCGCGAGCACCAAAAACGCGAGCAGCGGCAAGATGTAGCGCAGGCTCTTCATGCGACTGCTCTCGCGTCGGTACTGTCCTGGGTCTGACGCACCTTCGAGCGATAGCGCCGATCGGTGGCGGCGAGGAAGCCGCCGAACGCCATCATCAGGCACCCACCCCAGATCCAGCTGATGAAGGGCTTGACGTAGACACGCACGATCCAGGTGCCGCCGGCGAGCGGCTCGCCGAGCGAGACATAAAGATCGCGGGTAAAGCCGGTATCGATCGCGGCCTCGGTCATCGTCGCGCCTGCGACCGGGAAGACGCGCTTCTCGGGGTGCAATGTCACGACCTTGCTGCCGTTGCGTGTGACGTCTATCGTGCCTTGCGCCGCACGGTAATTAGGGCCGAGCAGCGACTGCACGCCGCGGAAGGCGAAGGTGTAGCCGAGCACCTCGGTCGTGTCGCCCACGTCCATCTTCACGTCACGTTCGATCTCGCCGCTCTTGACCATCGTGACCCCGAAGATGAAGACGGCGATGCCCAGATGCGCGACCATCATGCCGACCATCGCGCGCGGCAGCTGGCGTGCACGGTGCATCACGCTGGTGCGAACGATGCCGCTCGGGCGCAGCCGACCAGCGAGGTCGGTGGCCAGTGCGGCGACGATCCAGAACGCCATCATCAGGCCGAGCGTCGAGACAACGCCGAGATGTCCGCGCCACCAGTTCGTCAAGAGCGCCGCGACCAACGCCGCACCGAAGGCCCAGCGCAGGCGCTTCACGAGCTGCGGCAGCTCGGCTTGCTTCCAGCGCGCGAGCGGGCCGATGCCAATCAGGAAGATCAGCGGCGTCACCAGCGGCACGAACACGGTGTCGAAGTAGGGCGGACCGACCGAGAGCTTGCCCATGCCGAGCGCGTCCAGCAGCAGCGGGTATAGCGTGCCGAGCAGCACCGCGCCGCAAGCCGCCATCAGCACTACGTTGTTGGCGAGCAGGAAGGTCTCGCGCGAGACCCACTCGAAGCGTGCCCCCAGGCCGACCTTGGGGGCGCGCCACGCATACAGCGCGAGCGAGGCGCCGATCACGAATACGAGGAAGCCGAGGATGAACAGTCCGCGCCGCGGGTCGGTCGCGAACGCGTGCACCGACGACAGCACGCCGGAGCGCACGAGGAAGGTGCCGAGCAGCGACAGCGAGAACGCGAGGATCGCTAGCAGCACCGTCCACGACTTGAAGCCGCCGCGCTTCTCGGTGACGGCGAGCGAATGTATCAGCGCGGTCGCGACCAGCCAGGGCATGAAGGACGCGTTCTCGACCGGGTCCCAGAACCACCAGCCGCCCCAGCCGAGCTCGTAGTAGGCCCAGCCGCTGCCCATGGCAATGCCGATGGTGAGGAAGATCCATGCCACCGTCGTCCATGGCCGTGTCCATCGAGCCCAGGTGGCATCAAGGTTGCCGCCGATCAGCGCCGCGACCGCGAACGAAAACGCGACCGACAGGCCGACATAGCCCATGTAGAGCATCGGCGGGTGGAACACCATGCCCGGGTCTTGCAGCAGTGGATTCAGGTCGCGGCCGTCGAGCGGCGGATTGGCGAGGCGGTCAAACGGATTCGAGGTGAGCAGCAGGAACAGCACGAAGCCCAAACTCAACAGGCCCATCACCGACAGGATGCGCGCCAGCACGGGCGCCGGTAGATGGCGGCTGAAGCGCGTGACCGCGAACGCCCAGCCGGTGAGCATCAGCAGCCACAGCAGCATCGAGCCTTCGTGCCCACCCCAGACCGCGGCGACGCGGTACTGCGTAGGCAGCGAGGTGTTGGAGTTGGCCGCGACGTAGAACACCGAGAAGTCGTTGCCGACGAAGGCCGCGATCAGGCAGCCGAACGCAAAGGCGACCAACACGAACTGGAGCGCGGCGGTCGGGCGCGCCAGCGCCATCCAGTCGGCACGGCCGCGCGCCGCGCCGAGCATCGGCATCACGGCGAGCACGGTGGCGACGCCGAGCGCGAGCCAGAGCGCGAAGTGACCGAGCTCGGGGATCACCTCGCGCCTTCCTTGGCCATCGTGTTGGCGAGCTTGCCTTGCTGTGCGCGCTTGAGCGCCTCGGCGGCTTCGGGCGGCATGTAGTTCTCGTCGTGCTTGGCGAGCACCTCGCGGGCGACAAACACGCCGCCTTCGAGCCGGCCCTGCGCAACCACACCTTTGCCCTCCTTGAACAGGTCGGGGAGGATGCCCTCGTAGCGCACCGGTACCGACTTGGAGGTGTCGGTGACGATGAAACTCACATGCACGCCGTCACGCATCACCGTGCCCCTCTGGACCAACCCGCCCAGGCGAAAGCTGCGATTCGGCGGTGCCTCGTGCTCGGCCACCTGGGTCGGCGAGTAGAAGAACACGAGGTTGCTCTGGAATGCGTTGAGCACGAGCGCGACGGCGATGCCGACGGCGCAGACGATTGCGGCGGCAACGGCGAGCCGTTTGTGGCGAGGTTTCATAGGTCAGCTATTTTCGTCGGTATTGGGGCGAGTGGCGCGGACGTCACGGTGGCGTTTGATCGCGGTCAAGGCGTCGAACGCCATGCACAGTGCCACGACACCGAACGAGCCCCACACATAGAACCCATAGCCGCCCATCGCGAAGAATTCGGACTCGCTGCCCCAGGTCATGACGCCACCCCGTTCAGCCACTTCGCATCGCGTTCGCGCTCGGCCACGATCGCACGCGTTCGCGTGAACACGACCGCGAACGCATACGCCCAGCAGGCCAACGTCATCAGCAGCATCGCGGTGAGCATCGTGGCGACCATCTTCGGCGCCATGGTCGCGCTGATCGTCGACCCCTGGTGCAGCGTGTTCCACCACTTCACCGAGAAATAGATGATGGGCACGTTGACGCTGCCGATCACGGCCAGCAGCGCGCCGGCCTGGTCGGCACGGCGGGTGTCGTCGATCGCGTTCACGAGGGCCATGTAGCCCAGATACAGAAACAGCAGGATGAGTTCCGAGGTAAGCCGCGCATCCCACACCCACCAGGTGCCCCAGGTCGGCTTGCCCCACAGCGCACCGCTCCACAGCGCGGCGAAGGTGAACATCGCGCCGGTGGGCGCGATCGCGCGCGCGACCATCGAAGCCAGCCGCGCGTTGAAGGCCCAGCCAATCGCGGCCCAGAACGCCATCACCATATAGAGCAGCATCGACATCCACGCAGCCGGCACGTGGATAAAGATGATGCGGTAGGCGTCGCCCTGGGTCGCATCGGTCGGCGCTTGGAAGAAGCCGATGTACATACCCGATACGCCGAGCGCTGCCGCGGCCACCCAGAACCAGGGAACGAGTCGACCGGCCAGCGCGTAAAAGCGCGGCGGCGACGCGAAGGTGAAGAAGCGGGTGTTGGCCAGCATCGGTCGAGTCACTCCGTGGCGATGCGCAGCGCCGCCGCAGTGGCGAGCGGCGCGAGCAGTCCGGTGGCAATGAAGAGCGCGCCCAGCAGCGAGAAGTGGCCGCGCGCCGACGAACCCGACTCGACCGCGCTGACCGCGCCGCTGCCGAAGATCAGCGCCGGGATGCACAGCGGCACGATCAGCAGGATCAGCAGCACACCGCCGTTGCGCACGCCCAGCGTGAGCGCGGCGCCGAGGCTGCCGAGCAGGCTCAGGATCGGCGTGCCGAGCATCAAGCTCGCGCACAGCGCCACCGTGCTACGGCCGCTCAGATCGAACATCACGCCGAACAGCGGTGCGATTAGCACCAGCGGCAGGCCGGTCAACAGCCAATGCGACACGGCCTTCGCGATCGCCACGGGCAGGGCGGATGCAGCTCCGATGCCGCCGGCCAGCATCATCTGCTCCAGCGAGCCGTCGGCCTGATCGGTGGCAAACAGCTGCGTGACCGACAGCATGGCCGCGAGCAGCGCACAGACCCACAGCACGCCGGGCGCGATCTGGCGCAGCGTGTTGGGTTCAGGGCCGACGCCGAGCGGGAACAGGCTCACTGCGACCGCGAAGAACGCGAGCGGCAGCAGCGCATCGACGCGGCGCCGTGCGGCCAGCCGCAAGTCGCGGCCGAGGACGGCGCTGAAGACTGGCGCCGTCATGCGCCGGCGGCCTCGTTCAGCTGCACGGTGATCGGTGTTGGCGAGCTCAGGATCAGCGGCACATGGCTGGTCAGCAGCACGCTGCCGCCGCGAGCCGCATGCTCGGCGAGCAAGTTGTTGAGCGCGTCCACGCCCTCGGCGTCGAGCGCATCGAATGGCTCGTCGAGTAGCCACAGCGCGGTCGCCGGTGCGGAGCACAGGCGCGCCAGCGCGACCCGGCGTCGCTGGCCTTGCGACAGGGTGCGCACCGGTGCATCGCGGCGACTGTGCAGGCCGAAGCGGCGCAGCGCGCGCTCTTGTGCTTCGGCGTCGGTGTCAAAGCCATGCAGCAGGCTCAGGAACATCAACGACTCGGCGACGCTGAGGTCGTCCTTCAGCGCGTTCGCGTGGCCGACATAGACCCGCGCGCGATCCGCGCCGTGATCGATGCGGCCGGCCTCGGGCCGAGCCAGGCCAGCAAGCAAGCGCAGCAGGCTGGTCTTGCCCTGGCCGTTGGCCCCGCGCACCCAGACGATCTCGCCGGGCAGCACCGCTAGATTAAGCCCGCTGAACAGCAGGCGCTCACCCCGGCGGCAGGCCAGGCCGGCTGCGGCCACGACGTTGCTGCTGTCAGTCATGCGATTTCATCGACGCGGGAGCGGTGCTTCGGGCGAACCGGCTATTGTGCACAAGCCATAGAGCCGGCCCGTATCATCGAAGCATGCATTTGTCGCCACCTGTCACATACGCCTGACGTCATGAGCAAGGCCTTCACGCGCGAGCCCGATGCGGCGGGTGACGACGATGACGACGACATCGCTTTGCCGACATTGCCGGCCGGTAAGAAGAACTACCTCACACCGGCCGGTTACACGCGCTTGCGGGCCGAATTGCTGACGCTGCTCGACGACGAAAGACCCAAGATCGTCGAGATCGTCTCCTGGGCCGCAAAGAACGGCGACCGCTCCGAGAACGGCGACTACCTGTACGGCAAGAAGCGCCTGCGCGAGATCGACCGGCGAATCCGCTTCCTGACGAAGCGACTGGACATCGCCGAGGTTGCAGACCCGTCGCTACACTTCGGTCACGACCAGGTGTTCTTCGGTGCGACCGTGACCTATGTGAACCAGCTAAATGAAGAGCGCACGATCACGATCAAGGGCGTCGACGAAGTGGACAACCTGAACGGCGAGGTGAGCTGGGTTTCGCCGATTGCGCGCGCGCTGCTGAAGGCCCGGGTCGGCGACGAGGTGCACTTGATGACGCCGGGCGGCCTGGAGCAGATCGAGGTGATTGCCGTGCACTACCCGGCGCCCGGCGTTTGACTAAGGTTTGACGCGCGCCACGCGCAGCACAGAAGGCGCGCGCTTCAAGTGGCGCATCACGTCGGCCAGGTGCAGCCGGTCGCGCACACTGATCAAGAGCTGCAACTCTGCGGTTTCGGCAATGGGTTCGTTACCCATGTCGATGTGGGTGATGTCGGCCTCGGCCTCACTCACCGCCTGCGCCACCTGCGCGAGCACGCCCTTGCCGTTGGTGACGAGCAGCGTCACGCCGGTTTCGAACGCGTGGGTGGGTTGCTCGGCCCAGTCGACGCCCATCCAGTGTTCGCTGTCGCGCTCGAACAGGCGCTTGCCTACGCTGCATTCGCCAGTGTGCACCATCAGTCCCTCGCCGCGCCCGAGGTAACCGACGATCGCGTCGCCGGGGATCGGGCGACAGCAGGTCGCGAGCTGCACCGACGCGCCTTCGCTGCCGTCGATCAGCACCAGGCCTTGCGATGGCGCGCTGTCGTCGGCGGCGTAGCGGCCCATCGTCAGCGTGAGCGGATCGGGCTTGGCGCCGTGCTCGGCCATCAGCCGTGCCAGGCGTTTGGCGACGATGGTCGCGATCTTGCGGCCCAGGCCGATGTCGGTGAACAGATCGGTGCGGGTCTTGTTGCCGCTCCAGCGCGTAAGCTGTTGCCACAAGGCGGCATCGGGCGCTTCGGCCCCGGGCAGTTGCATGCCTTCGGCGCGCAACGCCTGGGCGAGCATCTTCTCGCCCAGGTCCTGCGACTCTTCCTGCTCCATGTTCTTCAGGTAGTGACGGATT
The DNA here is from genome assembly GCA_025360945.1 of Rhizobacter sp. Taxonomy (GTDB): domain Bacteria; phylum Pseudomonadota; class Gammaproteobacteria; order Burkholderiales; family Burkholderiaceae_C; genus LMDS01. Next base: position 12,641 of record JANYBE010000451.1, read on the forward strand.
TTCGAGCGCGCCCGGCCGGTGCGCACGAAGTTCAGCCACGCGGGGTTCGGCCGCGCACCGGGCGCAACGACCACCTCGACCACGTCGCCGCTGCGCAATTCGGTTCGCAGCGCGACCGGCTCGCCGTTGACCTTGGCCGCGACGCAGTGGTCGCCCACATCGGTGTGGATCGCGTAGGCGAAATCGATCGGCGTCGCGCCGCGCGGCAGCGCGAGGATCTTGCTCTTGGGCGTGAAGACGTAGACCGCGTCAGGGAACAGATCGATCTTGACGTGTTCGAGGAACTCGTTCGCGTCATGGGTCTCGTCCTGGATGTCGATCAGCGACTGGAGCCACATCGCACCCAGGCGCTGCGCCTCTTGAACCTGGGCGCCGCCGCTCTTGTAGAGCCAGTGCGCGGCGATGCCTTTTTCGGCCACCGCGTGCATTTGTTCGGTGCGGATCTGGAACTCGACCGCCGTCCCCAGCGGGCTCACCAACGTCGTGTGCAGCGACTGGTAGCCGTTCGCCTTCGGGATCGCGATGTAGTCCTTGAAGCGCCCCGGCAGCGGCTTGAACAGCTGGTGCAGCACACCCATCGCCATGTAGCACTCCATCAGCGTGCTGACGACGATGCGAAAGCCGAAGATATCGTTGACCTGCGCAAACGTCAGGTGCTTCTCGCGCATTTTCTTGTAGATCGAGAACAGCGTCTTTTCTCGGCCGAACACTTGCACCTGCAGCTTGGCCTGGAGGAACGACCTCTCGACGTCGTGCTGGATGCGCTCGACGATGTCGCGCCGGTAGCCACGTGCCTTCTGTACCGCTTTGGCCAGCGCGGCCTGGCGCCACGGCTGCATGTTGGCGAACGACAGCTCCTGCAGCTCGCGGTAGGTCTGGTTCAGACCGAGCCGGTGCGCGATCGGCGCGTAAATGTCCAGCGTCTCGGTCGCGACGCGGGCGCGCTTGGCCGGCAGCACCGCATCCATCGTGCGCATGTTGTGAAGCCGGTCGGCGAGCTTGATCAGGATCACGCGCACGTCGCGCGCCATCGCCAGCAGCATCTTGCGGAACGACTCTGCCTGCGATTCCTCGCGGGTCGAGAATTGCAGCTTGTCGAGCTTGGTCAGGCCGTCGACTAGGTCGGCCACCGGCGCGCCGAAACGCTCGATCAGCTCGATCTTGGTGATGCCGCAATCTTCCATCGCGTCGTGCATCAGCGCGGCCATGATGGCCTGGGCATCGAGTTTCCATTCCGCGCAAAGGCCGGCGACCGCGATCGGATGCGTGATGTAGGGCTCGCCGCTGGCGCGGAACTGACCCAGGTGCGCTTCGTCGGCGAAGCGGTAGGCCTCGCGCACGCGCTTGATGTCGGCCGGCTCGAGGTAGTCGAGCTTATGCGTTAGCGCCGCGAACGAGGCCGCGGCGGCGTCAGAGGTGGGGGGTTTGGTGCCTGCGCGCTTGCCCACCGCCGGCCGCCTGGCCGGCTCGCGAACCGCGTCTGGAATCGGGGCACTCATGCCCCGAATTTAACTTGGATTGAGCCCGAGGGTCAGACCGGGACTTTGCGCAGCATCTCGATGCCGATCTCGCCCGCGGCGATTTCGCGCAGCGCGGTGACGCCCGGCTTGTTCTTAGTTTCGATCTTGGGCGCGTGGCCCTGACTCAGCATGCGCGCACGGTAGGTCGCGGCGAGCACCAGCTGGAAACGGTTCGGGATCTTGACGAGGCAATCTTCGACGGTGATGCGGGCCATGATTTCTTTCGGAGGTCAGCTTAGCTCAGATCGAGCGCCGCAAAGACAGCAGGCTTGCTTCTTTGAAGTGCAGCGTACTTGAGCCGCTGCGAGTGAACGATCGCCTTCAGGTCGAAGAGCGCCGTTTCAAACAAGGCGTTAATTATAACGAAGTCGAACTCTCTGGCCTTCGAGACCTCGATGCGCGCGTTGGCCATGCGTTTAGCGATCACCTCGGGCCGATCCTCGCCGCGGCGCTGCAGCCGCTGCTGCAATTCTTCCCAGCTCGGCGGCAGGATGAAGATCAGGATCGCGTTCGGAAACAGTTGCTTGATCTGCAGCGCGCCCTGCCAGTCGATCTCCAGCACCACATCCTGCCCGCCCGTGATGCGCGCCTCGATCGCGCCGCGCGAAGTGCCGTACATATGGCCGTGAACCTCGGCGTGCTCCAGGAACTCACCGCGCGCGATCATCGCGCGGAAGGTCGCGTCGTCCGTGAAGTGATATTCGCGTCCGTCCAGCTCCTGGCCGCGCGGCGCGCGCGTCGTGTGCGACACCGCGACGACGAGGTGCGAATCGACCTGCAACAGCGCGTTGACGAGGCTGGACTTGCCTGCCCCGCTGGGCGCGGCTACAACGTAGAGGTTGCCGGGATATTCCATGACCGGGTCGGTGTGCGCTCGGGCGGCTCAAATTTCACAGGCCTGAAGTATCGCCGCTTCCGAAGTTTTGAATCCTTTTCCAGATGTGGAGCGGGATGACCCCGCATGGAACGTCATTCAATGCTTTGCACCTGAAGCTCGGGATCAGCTCCAGGCTGTTGATTTACATGGATCTTCTTGATTAGCGACGAACCTCAGTAG
>JANYBE010000483.1 GCA_025360945.1 Rhizobacter sp.
AAGCGGAAGTACGGGTTGTAGCCACTCAAGGGTGTCGTAAGGTCGTGACCCGCACGCGCAATGGTGTATGCACCGTTGGCGGAGTGGTAGGCGGTTACCTCGCCGTACCAGGTTTTGTCGTAGAAGGCGTACCCGCCAATCCCAACTGCCTGCTGCGCCAGCGCGCCTTCGATCAGCGTATTGGGCTGCAAGGCTGGTACGGTGGGCGAGACTGTGTAGGGGAAACCAAATGCCGGCGTGGTGTTCCAGACGTCTTGAACCGTTGGGTTGTTGTGGACGGTGACACCGTATAGGAGCTTTACGTCGTTGCCATCCGCACTCATGACCCGACCAACCGGGTTCTGTCGCAATAGGCGACCAAGCGACAATTGACGATGCTTCCGTCCCGATCCAGATGATGAACGAGGTCCTTCGCCGGGTCGTCAAACGCTTGCATTTTCCGATTGAGGTGATGCTGATGTGCTCGCGCTGGTACGCGGCCTACCCGTTGAGCCTGCGCCACATTGAGGAGATGATGGCCGAGCGCGGGGTTGATGTTGATCACGCGACGATTCATCGGCGATGAAGATCCTGCCGGTGCTCGCCAAGGTGTTTCGACACCGCAAGCGACCCGTCGGATTGAGCTGGCGTGTCGACGAGACCTACGTGAAGGTTGGCGGCGAGTGGAAGTACCTTTACCGCGCCGTCGACAAGCTGGGCTGGACGGTCGACTTCGTGCTCACCGCCCGGTGCGACGAGGCCGCTGCGAGGCGGTTCTTCAAACGGGCCATGGATCGACATGAAGTTCCCGAGTCGATCACGATCGACAAGAGCGGAGCCAACACCGCGGCGGTGCTTGGGCTGATCAACGACAGCGGCGTATCCATCGTGCTTCGCCAGTCGAAATACCTCGACAACATGGTCGAGCAAGACCACCGAGCCATCAAAAGAGTTGTCCGACCGATGCTCGGCTTCAAGTCGTTCTGCTGCGCCGCTCGAACCATCGCCGGAATCGAGACCATTCACATGATCCGCAAGGGGCAGATAGCCTGCCCCAAAGGCCAAGCCATGTCCGCAGCCGAACAGTTCTACTCCCTCGCTGCTTGATTCGTGACGCTCGCCGGCTTCGCTGGCTTTTCGCCCACTATTGCGACAGAACCCGCTCGACGCATTCCACCGCGCAGTTTCTGCGGTGCACTGGTGCTACCACCCGGCGGCAACGCAACGGCGTCTTCTGGCGGTGGCTGCCTGGTCGCCCCGCCGCCTAGATGCGCTTTGCGCGATCTGTCTGGCGGTGACCGCCGACGTGACAAGGACAGGCGTTGCCGGCTCGGTACGACAGTCATGATCTGATCAGAAATAGCTCAAGCCGCCGTCCGCAAGCATCGTCTGTCCGGTGACGAAGTGCGAATCCTCGCCAGTCAGGAACAAGACAAGCCCAACGATGTCGGTCGGTTCGGACACTCGCTTGATCGCTTGCGCATTGGCGATCACGTCGAGCCTGTCGGCCGCGCCATTGATCGACAAGACGCCTGGGGTCCGCGTCAGCGAGGGACTGGCGGCGTTGACGGTGATGCCGTATTTCCCGAGGTCCGCGGCCATGCCCCGCGTCAGCCCGATCGCGCCCATTTTGCTGGCCTTGTACGCTGCACCCTTTGGCGTCGAGAGCTGAACCGAGCCCGATGTCAGATTGACGATGCGCCCCCATCCGTGCGCCCTCATGGAAGCGACGAACGCCTGACTCACGAGAAATTGCGAGTCGAGGTTGGTCGAGATGACCTTACGCCATGCATCGAAGCTCAGGTCCTCAAAGGCGCAAGCCGGAAATATTCCGGCGTTGTTGACGACGATGTCGCATCGGCCAAAACGCGACAGTGCCTTCTCGGCGAGCTGCGACACATCGCCGGGCGACGACACGTCGGCAACGATTCCAAGCCACTGCGCTGCGTTAGCCTGCACCAGATCGCGAGTCTCTTCGGCTTCGATAATGTCCACACCGACGATACTGGCGCCGCGTGCTGCGAGCCCGGCGGCGATGGCTTGACCGATCCCTCGCGCCGCGCCGGTCACAACCGCCACTTTGCCCGTGTGAGTCGTCATGTTGCCTTCGCCGTTCCCGGCTTGCGCATGGCCTCGGCGTTGTGAATCATCCGCTGCAGGTAAAGCTTGAGCGCGTCCCACTCGCTTCTCGAGAACCCTGCCAGGTGCTCGTTCATGACCTTGCACAACACGGGTGGCACCTCGGTGAGGGCGACCTGACCTTCGCGGGTGAGCTCGACCTTCATCACGCGACGGTCTGTGCTAGATCGAACCCGCTTGCAGAGCCCGCCTCGTTCCAGGCGGTCGATCAGCCGCGTGGTCGCTCCGGAATCGATCTGCAGCGAGCGCGCGACCTCGGCGACGGTCGTGTAGTCCGGCGCACTCAAGCGCATCAACGGCAAGCCCTGCGCGCTCGTCAAGCCGTGTGGCCGCAGCAGGGCGTCGGCCTGATGCGCCATCGACGACAGGATGCGCTTCATCAGGTGACCGACGCTGTCATCCTCCCGATGGTCGACGACGCGAAACGGATCGCCGGCCTCTTGGGCGTCGCGGTCGGGTATCGAGGTGGCCATTGCGCAGCGGGCACTCAGACAGTGGCTTCGCGCTCGATCGCGCGACGGATCTCGCCTCTCGACCACAAACGGTCGTGATGCGCCTGGCAGTTCGGACCCAACGCGCCGATTCCGTTCACCGTCGACCAGTGCGCGAGATAGAAGAGCGCAAAGTCGGCGATGCTCATCTTGTCGAACAACCATTCCTTGCCATCGATCTGCCGTTCGGCACGATCGAGACCGGCCTGGAAGACGCCCAGACCGAACGCCTTGACGGCTGCGTGATCAGAGTCGCTCGGCGCGAATTTCTCGGGCCGGCGAACGCGCGTGTAGCCCTGCATGTGCACGGTCGACACGAGGTACTCGGTCATCTCCAGCACGCGAATCTCGCCTTCGGCATCGGTCGGGATCAGCCTCCTGTCGGGGTTGATGCGCGCCAGATACAGCGCGATCACCGGGAACTCGGTCAGCAGCGAGCCGTCGTCACGAATCAGCGCGGGAACCTTGCCCTTCGGATTGACACGCTTGTAGGCCTCGAACTCCGGCGTTCCCGGACGAGCCGCGCGCACGAGCTCGAACGGATGGCCCAGTTCGGCGAGCAAGGCATGGATGCCGATCGAGCAGGCACCCGGCAGAAAGTAAAGCTTCATTCAACACTCCGTCTGTGACTGGGAAGTTCACTTCATCTACACGATGAACGTCTCGAGGACACCGATGCCGTCGACCCCCGCTTCGACGCGGTCGCCGGGCTTGAGGTACCACGGGCGCGGGTCCGGCTTGTGGTGCAAGGCCACGCCTTCGGGCGTGCCGGTGCTGATCATGTCGCCGGGGATGAGGCCGACGCGCGACCAGAACGCGACCATCTCGTCGAAGCCGAAGATCAGGTCACGGCAATCGGAGTGCTGTCGCAACTCGCTATTGACCTTTAGCCACAGCGTCAAGCCTTTCGGGTCCGGCACGTCGTCGGCGGTCAGGATGTAGGGGCCAAGCGGGCCGAAGCCGGGAAAGTTCTTGCCCAGCATGATCATGCCGTTCTGCATCTTGCGAAGTTGCCATTCGCGCGCCGACAGGTCGTTGAAGACGGTGTACCCGAAGATGGCCGCAGCCGGGTCGCCATTGCAGCTCGCATCGATCGCCTTGCCGAGCACCAGCACGATCTCGACTTCGTAGTCGAAATCGAGCACGTCCGCCGGTCGCTTCACCTGGCTCCTGTGCGGAACCAGTGTGCGTGCGAGCTTGATGAAGCCGGTCGGAAAGTCGCTGTGCGGCTCGCTCGCTGTGGCCGGATTGCCCTTGCTCGACTCCAGCTTGTGACGCCCGAAGTTGCGGCCGGCGCAGATCGTCGACCTGGGCGGCACGGGCGTGAGCCACTGCACGTGGTCCGGATCGTCGATCCAGCGGGGATCCTGGCGTTGTGCGGCCCAGGTGAGCAACTCACGCAGGGCTTCCATCGCCGGCGCGCCGCCCTCGATCAGGCCCATCACCGACTCGGCTGTGGCAGCGCCGCCGCGCGCCGCTGCGGCCTTGGCAACATCGACCAGCAGCTCACGACCCAACAGCGAGGAAACGATGCCGAGCCGCTCGGGACCGGCCGCCGATTGGTAGCGCGCGATCTTCATGGGCGATCCAGGTTCAGTCGACGCTGATGCCGGTGCGCTTGACCATCGCGGCATAGACTGCGGTGCCGCGTTCGATCGGGCCGGCGAGCGCAGTGGGCGTCAACGGATACGGCACGTAGCCGAAGCTCGCGAATCGCTCGGCGGCATCGGCTTGCCCGAGCACGTCGTTGAGGCTGGTGTTCAGCGTCGCGATCACGGCCGCAGGCGTGGCCTTGGGTGCCATCAACGCGACCTAGCTGCGCCTGCACGCCCTTCGGATCGCCCGCCTCCTCCAGCGTCGGGACATTCGGCAAACTCGGCGATCGGGCCTCGTCCGCGATCGCGAGGTAGCGCACCTTGCCCGACGTCAGCAGCGCGCCGGAGCCGGCGATGCTGCCCAAGGTCCAGTCGATCTCGCCGGTGGACACGGCCACGTTAAGCTGCGTGATCTCCTCGTAGGGCACGTGCGTCATGCGGGTACCGCTGGCCGCTTCGATCTGCGCGGCGCCCGGGTGCGGCGGGCCGCCGATCGAGGTCGAGCCGTAGTTGATCTTGCCGGGCGACGCGGCCGCGGCGGCGATCAGATCCTTCACCGTGCGGAACGGGCTGTTGGCCCCCACGACGATGAAGAACGAGGTGCGGAGCGAGCTGCACACCGGGACGAAGTCGTGCCTCGGGTCACACGGCAGCTTCGTGAACAACGAGGGGTTGATGGCCAAGCGCCCAACAACGGCAAGCAACAGGTCGTAGCCCGTGAGAGCAGCTTGCTTGACGACGCCGGCCGCGAGGAAGCCGCTGGCGCCCGGGCGCGAATCGATCATCACGCTCTGCTTCCAGCGGGCCGAGAGCTTCTCTCCGGCTAGCCGGACTGCGACATCGGGCCCGCTGCCCGCGGACAACGGGGAAACGACGCGCACCAGCTGCGTCGGAAATGACTGCGCCCTGCTCGCAGGCGCGACAAGAAAGAGCCCAGTGCCTGCGGCCAGAAGGGCAAATGCGCGTCGTTCCATGGCTGCGTCCCGAGTGTCGACGCGCTTACGCTGGCTTCACGGCTCGGTCGGGATGTTCGAGCCGACCCAAGAGGTGCTTCAGCAGCTGAACTTCGCTCTGGTCCAGATTACCTTGCACATCGGCCTCGCTCGACTTGCGTATCGCGCTGAGTCGCATCACCGAGACCCGCCTCTCGGGTGTCAGCTTGAACCGCGTCTGCCCATCCGCCGATTCGGCCTCCTGCAGCAGCCCACGGGCAATGAGCTTCCTGACGGCCGCGGTGGAGATCACCTGGCCGCGGATTCTCTCGCTGCGCGCGATGATCTCTGACAGGGTCAGCCCGTCCTCCTGGCCCGTGATGCTGAGCACCGCGTACTCTTCTGCCGTCCAGCCGTGGCGCTCGAGTTCGTCGATCACAGCGCGACGGGTCCGGAAGTAGGCGTTCGAGACCTGATACAGCAGGTCGTCCGACGAGAGGTTGCTGAGCGCATCCAGCGGCTCCGCTGCCGACGTGGCATGCCGAGGCAGCAACATGCCATAGCGCCCGCCGTGGAAGACCAGAGGCTTGCGCGCCGAATGGCTGAAGTCGACGATCTCGCCGACGAAGATGACGTGGTCGCCGCCCTCGTACTGATACGCCAGCTTGCAGGTGAAGCGGGCCATGCAGTCCGGCAGCATCGGGATGCCGTTCGGGCCACGGTCGAGCGCCAGGCCGGCGAACCGGTCGATGCCCTTGCTGGCAAAGCGCGCCGACATCTTTTCCTGTTCGGCCGACAGGATGTGCACCGCGAAGTGTCCGGTGCCCCGGAAGGCGTCGATGCTCGCGGCGGTTCGTGCCAGGCTCCAGAGGATCATCGGCGGGTCGAGCGAGACGGACGAGAAGCTGTTCGCCGTCAAGCCGATGTCGACGCCGCTAGGCCCCAGCGTGGTGACGATCGTCACGCCTGTTGCGAACGAGCCGAACGCGTCGCGCAAGGTGCGCTTGTCGAAGCCCGAGGGGGCTGCCAGCACGGTCTCGAACGGTGCCGATGTCTGTGTGTTCATCGCGAATCCAATCTTGGTGTGCACGCCGACTCGCCGAGGTCGGCGAACCGAGGCGATCCAAACTTACGCGGCGGCTTTCCTGGCCAGCGCCTTTTCCGCGAGGTATCGCTCGAGCGTCGCCAAAGGCGGCCGGGTTCCGTCGAGTTTTGCGACCGGAACGCCCGAGAAGTGGGTCGCCTCGATGAACCAGCACTCCTGCGGCGGCAGGCCCCAGCGCAATGTCAGGCCGGGCACTCGCACATCCCAGCGCACCGGTTCGACCTCGCTGTCGATCAGCAGGTAGTGATCGCAGAACAGTTCCACCCGATGGCCATCGGGGTCGCGGAGATAGACGAACAGTACGCCCGCCGGGCCATGTCGCCCAGGGCCGCGTTCCACCACGTCACCCATGCCCATGTTGCCGGCGACGTCGCAGGCCCGCAGGATACTGTGAGAATCGGAGACCGTGTAGGCAAAGTGATGCAGGCGCGGGCCGGGGTTCTCGAGAAAGACGATGTCCTGCGTGCCGGGCTTGCGGAACATGAACGTGACGAGCAGCTTGTCGTCGAGCGCCATGTACTCGGAAATGCGGAACCCCATTTCCGCATAGAAGTCCGTCTGTTCCTGAACGTCGGTGACCTGAATTTGGTAATGGTCGAAGCGCATCGCCGCGCCGCCCTTGAAGTTCTCGAACTGCGTGTACAGACGGGGCTTCGTCGTCATGTTGGCGCAAATCTGCAATGGCGTGCCGGCAGGGTCGTTCAGGGCGAGCGTGCGGCCCTGAAAAGGCACGTCGATCCAGCGCGCGGGCAAGCCCTTCGCCTTGAAGAAGTGCTCGACCTTGTCGAGCTCTTCGTCCGTCAGGACCCGAAAGCCGATGGCTTCGGCCTCGGGTGACTTGCTGCCTTCGCGCTTGATGACCAGGCTGTGGTGGCACACCTCTTCCAGGCCGCGGAAGTAGAGGGTGTCGGCGTCGGAGTCGCTCAGGACCAGCCCCACGGCCTGTTCGTAGAAATCGCGGCTCTTCTCCAGATCACGTGAGGTCAGGATCGCGTGGCTGGAGCGCGTGATGTTGAAGGGCGGGTAGTAGACGGGTTTCGGCAGCGGCATGATGAGTCCCCTTTTGTGTATGCACTAGGCGCGTGCTGTGCGTGGCTCAGCCTCGAACGAAGTCGTGTCCGAGATCGAGCGGACCCGTGAGTCGACCGGTCATGTTGTACCAACCGATGTTGAACAGCAGAGCCACGCTCTGCGGGCTGCCGAGTTCGCTGTGGACGGCGTTCCAGACTTCCGTGCTCACCTGCGCCGGCGCACGGGTGGCATCGCGCGACAGGCGAAGGACCGCCTTTTCGAGGCCCGAGAACAAATCGCTGTTCTCGAAGTCCCAAAGCGCCAGCATCTTTTCCTTGGGCACGCCTTCCCTGAGGGCCCGGTTCCAGTGCGGGTCGTGCTCGTAGCTCGTGCCCATGGTCTGGCACGCCATCACGATCGCCATCTCGCGCAACTGGGGGTCGATGCCACAACCGTTGCGGACGGCATCGGCCATTGGAATGAAGGCCTCGAGGATCTCCGGGCAAGTCGCGATGGTTCGAAAGATCTCCGCGTTCGGCGCGTGACTGCGCCTGGCCTGAATCAGCGCGAACGCTTCGGGCGCGTCGGCGGCGGTCGGCAAGGGGATGCGGGCCATGTCGGGCGCTACCGAGCAGTCGTCGAGAGATCGCCGTTGATGCGCTGCTGCCACTCGCCGTTGCGATCGAGGAAGGCCCACACCCGGTCCTGCGCCTCGCGTGCGCTGGGGTAGCGCTCGGCTCGCATCGCAGCGTTGCGCCACGGATCGCCCGAGAAGAACTTCTCGTACAGGTTCTGCCGGCCGGCGAACGACGAGCACGACGCGTCCCAGGCCAGACGCATCAATTGCATCTTGCGTTCAGCCGGAATGTCGGCCCCGGCGCAGTAGCGTTCGATGGCCGGGCCAGATTCGCTGTGCAGGTCTTCGACCGTCGGCGCCACGACCACGTTGCCGGCGCCGAGGAATTGCAGGATCTCCAGCGCCCTGGCATGCATCGCGGGGTACTGGGCCCGCACCACATTGAGCGGTTGCTCGTAGGGCACCACGGTGCCGTTCGGCCCCGGCACGCAATCGATCTCGGCCACGCGCACCATGCCGCGCAGGATCTCGACGAAGGCCACCAGCTCCGACAGCAGGCCCAACACGTTGGGGAACCTGCTGTGGTTCACCTCCATCAGGTTGTAGGCAATGCCCAGCAGGAACTCCATCTTGGCGAGCGAACGCGTCGCCGACTGGTGCGAGCCGTGCGGGCCCGAGGGCGACTTCATCGCCGACTCGACCGCCTTGATGCTGCGGTACATGAACACGCGCTCCCACGGAATGAAGGCGTTGTCGAACCAGATCACCGCATCCATCTCGTCCATGCGGGCCGAGAGCGGATCGTTGGCGAAGTGGCCCCGGGTCGGGAACGAAGGCCGGCAGATCAACTTCATGCCGGGTGTGTCGATGCGAGCGGCGAACCCGACTGCATAGGCCTCGGCCTCTTCCACCATGGGGAACTTCGCCGCCGCCGGCATGATGAGCACTTCGTTCGCGAGCGGGCCCAGGGTGGCCACCGAACGCGCGCCCGAGACGTAAATGCCGGCATCGGATTCGCCCACGACCCGCATCACCATCTCGCCGGGCTGCTCGAACATCTGCTTGCGCTTGTCGATGTCGGGCGAGACCAGCGAGTGGGTCAGCGCGAGGTCGTTCTCGCGAATGAACTCGTGGTACTTGACGATGTTCTGCCCGAATCGTTCGCCGCCGACCGCGAAGAGTTCATGCGCCGAGGCATAGGCGCTGACCATCACGTTCAGGAAATCGGGCGTGCGGCCCATCATGCCGCCGACCGCGTCCATCCAGGTCTTCATCATGTCGCGCCGGCGTCGCAAGTCCTCGGCCGAGCGCGGCTGGATGAAGGACAAACCGACGCGCGCGCCGGAGGTCGGCGACGCGAACGTCATCTTGTCCGACAGCGCGGGGTCGCACTGCATGTCGTAGAGGTCGGCGATCGACTGGATCGCACCGCGAAAGCGTCGATCGACAGTCACGTCCTTGATGCGCTCGCCATCGATCCAAACGGATCGGCCGTCGCGCAGCGAGGCGATGTATTCGGCGCCATTGCGCACGCCGCCTTTTGCTCGAGTGGTGGCTTGCGGTTCGATCTTCATGTGGCTGTCCATTCGTGGTGTTCTGGCTGTTGGTGGGCGGCGAGTTCAGCCGCCAAAGCGCGTTTCGGGTAGGCCCTTCACGCCCAGGCCACGGACGGCAAAGAGGCTTCCTCGCAGCACGCCGTCGCTGGGGAAAATAGGCAGCGGCGGCTTGGCCATCGACGTGACATATAGGATGTCGAGTTCTGGGCCGCCGAAGTTGACGCTCGTGACCTTCTTGACCGGCATCTCGATGACGCGGTCCAAACGGCCATCTGGCGCGTAGCGGCACAACTTGCCCGAAAAGTTCTGGGCGTTCCAAAGGAATCCCTCGGCATCGACCGTCGATCCGTCGGTCGCCATCCCGGGCGCAATGCCCGCCTTCGTGAACGTGCGCCGATTGGCAATGGCGCCGGTCTCCAGGTCGTAGTCGTACGCCCAAATCTCGCCGGAGAAGGTATCCGAGAAGTAGAAGGTCGAGCCGTCGGGGCTCCAGCACGGCCCGTTGGAAATCACGAATCCTTCGTCGAGGTGGTGCAACGACAAGTCAGGGTCGAGTCGATACAGCGCACCGTCCGCCCCACCCTCGCGGGTGTCCATGCTGCCGACGATGAATCGCCCGCGTGCATCGACCTTCCCATCGTTCAAACGGGTGTGCGGCTTGTCGGGTGCGGGGTTCACGATCAGCTCCGTGTCGCCCGTCTTGAAGTCGAGAAGGTTGAACCCGTTGGCCAGCGACACAACGGCGCCGCCGTTGCGCCGCAGTGCCATCGAGCCGATTTCGTGCGGCATGTCCCAGGCGCGAACCTCGCGCCCGTCGGCGGTGCAGCGAAAGACGCGACAGCCGGCGACATCGATCCAGTACAGACGCTGCTCCTGCACGTCCCACAGCGGCCCCTCGCCGAAGGTCGTCTTCACGTCGACCAGCACATCGATCTGCATGTTGTCTCCTGGATTTCGTCAAGCGGAAACTCGTTCTATTACTTCGGCGGCTGGGTGATCGTGATGAAGACGCCGTACGGGTCCTTAAAGCTGAACCAGGTCATCGTGACGCTCTGGTCAGGCTTTCGGATCACGATGTCTTTCGGCTCGCACACGATCTCCACGCCCTCGTAGACACGAATCTTTTCGAACGCCGCCCGGACGTCTTCCACGAGGAACGCGAGGCGCGTGATCCCGACGTGGTTCATCAACTCGTAGGGGCCCTCGCCGACGATCGTCGTGGGGTTCGTGTACTCGATCAGGTTGATCTCGGTGGCGTGTTTTGGATCGGCGCCGACCGTCAGGATGTGGTGCGCGTAGAGGCCGATCTCCTCGGCCTCGAAGCCCAGCAGCTTGCCGTCGGCCTTGTCGGTTCGGGTCTCGAAGGTCGAGACGAAGCCGAGTACGTCGCGGTAGAACTTGAGGGCCTGATCGAGGTTCGGCACTGTGATGCAGACATGCAGGAACTTTTTGACGAGTGCGTTCATGAAATTCATTGGCCTCTTGTGTTCAGTTCCAGGCGCGGAGCAGGTCGTACCGCGTCGCCCAACGCACTTCGTACGGGTTCTCCGACCAGGTCTTGGCCTTGTCGTCGCCGGCCTCGGTG
>JANYBE010000518.1 GCA_025360945.1 Rhizobacter sp.
GTCGAACTTGAGCGCGGTGAGCGAGCCACCGACATCTTCGTGGATCTCGCGTTCGATCGCCGCGCGCTTCGAGCGCCGCACCGGGATCGAGTGCGCGATCCGCCTGCCGGCCGATCCACCCGACTTGCCGACCGGCGTGCCGCTGGTGGCCTACCGGACCGCGCAGGAGGCCCTGACCAACGTCAGCAAGCATGCGCAAGCGACGCGTGTGACGCTCGATCTGTCGCTCGCCGGCGGCGTGCTCTCGCTCGAAATCACCGACAACGGGCGCGGCCTGAACGCCGACGATCTGGCCAAGGTGCGTTCGTTCGGCATCCGCGGCCTGCATGAGCGTGCCGGCACCGTGGGCGGCTGGATCGAGCTCAGCAGCGGCGTGGGGGGGACGACGATGATTCTGTCGGTGCCCTTGAATCCGTTGGGGATCGCTGATATACCGATACTCGCCACCCCAGACGATGCCGACCCCAGCCAGTGGGGCGACCTGTGATGAACCCCCACTGGCCAGCAACCGCGATGCCTCACCCATGATCAAGGTTCTTCTCTGCGACGACCATGCGCTGATCCGGCGCGGCATCCGCGACACGCTCTCGGACGCGCCGGACATCGAGGTCGTCGGCGAGGCCGGCGACTACGGCGAGTTGCGCGTGCTCATGCGCGACCACACCGCCGATGTGCTGGTGCTCGACATCAACCTGCCCGGACGCAGCGGCCTCGATGTGCTGCATGTGCTGAAGGACGAGGTCACGGCGATGCGCGTGCTCGTGGTCTCGATGTACCCGGAAGACCAGTACGCAATCCGCGCACTGCGCGCCGGCGCGTTCGGCTACGTCAACAAGGGCGGCGACCCGGCGCAGATCGTCGCTGCGGTGCGCACCGTAGCGCAGGGTCGCAAATACGTCACGCCCGAGATCGCGCAGATGTTGGTCGAGAGCCTGACCACGCCGACGATCGCGAATGCCCACGAGAAGCTCTCGGACCGCGAGCTGCAGACGCTGGTGATGATCGCCTCCGGCAAGCGGCTGTCGGACATTGCAGAAGAACTGATGCTCAGCCCCAAGACCGTGAGCGTGTACCGCGCCCGCGTGCTCGAGAAGCTGGCCCTCACGAACAACTCGGAGATGACCGTCTACGCGATCCGTAACGGTCTGGTCGGCGCCGAATAGACCTCGCAGTGTTGCCGCCGGTCGCGCCAATGCGGCATGCGTCACGCTTGCCGGCATTGCTGCACGCTGCAGGCGTGCGGGGGCCCCCAAAGCGGTTCAAGATGCGCTGCCCCGTCGCCCATTGAGGTAGGCGACACACTGCCCCTGGAGTGGGATGGACCAAACGCTCATCACGATCTTGTTGGCCAGCTTTCTGGTCTGCGTGGCGCTGCTGTGGCTGGCCGCGGAGACCGGCGCCGCATCGACCGGACGGCCGACGGCGCTTGCGCGCGCGCTCGTCGCAGGCAGCGTGGTCCTCGCCGGCTGCGGCCTGTGGTGGCCTGCCCACGCGCTGCGCGTTCACGAGGCAGTCAGTACCGTCGGCGTTGTGGCGCGCCTGCTGCCCTGGGTGCCCGCGCTGCTGCTGGCGCTGCTCGCGAGTGTCGCTGGTGCGCATGTGCGGCGCCGCGACTGGCCGTGGGCCGCGTTGTTCGCAGTCGCGCTGCCGGTGGCGGCCTATGGGCATGCGATGTTCAGCGCGCCCGGTGTGTTCAGGCTGGCACCGGCGTGGGTGGGCGCCGGCACGCTGACGATGGGCCTGTCGATCGCGCTGGTCACAGCGCAGGCAGACCCCGGCCCGGGGCGCCGAGCGAGCTGGCGGCGCGCGGGCGCGGCGGTCGTCGCGGCCATGCTGGTGTGCCTGGGCGCTGCGGCGTCGGTACCCGCCAGCGGCCTTGGTGCCGGCGTTGATCTCGGCGGCACCGACTGGTCGATGATGGCGGTGCTTCTCGCCCTCGGCGTGGTGCTGCGCGTCGTGCTGGTGCAGTCCGGCGCGAGCGCACTGCCGGTGCGTGCGGGCCGCATCCGGCCGGGCGCGCTCGATCACTTGACGGGCCTGCCGACCCGATTGCACCTCGAAGGCCGGCTGCGTGCGTCGGCCACGAAATGCGACGCCCGGGGCGGCCATCTGGCCGTGTTGTTCATTGACCTCGATGGCTTTAAGCCTGTCAACGACGGTTTCGGCCACAGCAGCGGCGATCGCGTGCTGCAGCAGGTCGGTCAGCGCCTGCAGGCGTTCGTGCGCGGCGGCGATGCGGTGGCCCGGGTCGGCGCCGACGAGTTCTTGCTGCTGGCGATCGGCGTGACCGGCCGCGAGGCGGTCACGCAGCTCGCCGGCCGCGTGATTGAGGCGCTGAGCCGGCCCTACAAGGTCGACCAGCGCGAGGTCGGTATCTCGTGCTCGGTAGGCATCGCGCTGTACCCCGACAAGTGCTCGCAAAACAAGCTGATCGCGCGTGCCGATGCGGCGATGCACGCGGCCAAGAAGGCCGGCGGCGCGCGCGCTTGCTTCTATGCGCCCGAGATGGATGCCGACGCGCAAAACAAGTTCGACATGCTGAGCGAGTTGCGCCAGGCCCTGGCGAACGACGAGCTGGAATTGCACTACCAGCCCAAGATCGACGTGCGCAGCGGCAAGGTCACCGCGGCCGAGGCGCTGCTGCGCTGGCGCCATCCGACCCGCGGCATGGTGATGCCCGATGCGTTCCTGCCGCTGGCCGAGCGCTCGGGCCTGATCGGGCCGCTGGGCGACTGGGTCATCGAGGCTGCCTGCAAGCAGGCACGCGCCTGGCGCGACAAGGGCCTGCGCATGCGCGTCGCGATCAACCTGTCGGCGCACCAGATGCGCCAGGACGACATCGTCGACCGCATCGCGCAGGCGCTCGAGACACACCGCATTCACCCCTCGCTGCTGACCTGCGAGATCACCGAAACCGCGGCGATGGAAGACACCGTGGCGACGCAGGAGACCTTCCGCCGCCTCGGCGAGCTC
Organism: Rhizobacter sp.; assembly: GCA_025360945.1. GTDB lineage: Bacteria > Pseudomonadota > Gammaproteobacteria > Burkholderiales > Burkholderiaceae_C > LMDS01. Next base: position 2,974 of record JANYBE010000518.1, read on the forward strand.
GGCGCGCACCTCTCGATCGACGATTTCGGCACGGGCTACTCGAGCCTGAGCTATCTGCGTCAGCTGCCCGCCGAAGAGCTGAAGATCGACGCTAGCTTCGTGAAGGACGTCGACACGAGCGCCGACGCGCGCGCGATCGTCGACGCCGTCGTCAAGCTCGCGCATGCGCTCGGCCTGAAGGTCGTGGCCGAGGGCGTCGAGACACTGCGCCAGCAAAAGGCGCTGGTGGACATGGGCTGCGACGAGCTGCAGGGCTATCTGTTCGCCAAGCCGATGACGGCGCGTGCGCTGTTGATGTGGGCGATGGACGACCGGGCCGTGTCGGCGGTGTTCCGCCCGTCGCTGTTCGGCGAGACGCGCCAGGCGACGCGCCAGCAGGCTCACGAGGTCACGACGCGCCGGGCGTGACGCCGCGCGTGGCGCGCCGGCGTACGCACTCGAGATAGCGCTCGCCGTCCGGCGGCAGCCCGCTGCGCTGCGAGGCCCAGATCATCTCGCCCAGACACTCCATCACCTGATGCTGCGCTTCGTGCGCCGAGCCCAGACGCCGGCTCAGCAGCGCGTGCGCCTGCTTGATGCCGCTGGGCTGGTCGATCGCCAGCTGTTCGGTGATCGACAGGTGCATCGAGAGGTGCAGGAACGGATTGGTGCGGCCGGCCTGGACGTCGTAGACCGCGGCGAGCGCGGCGGGCAGGTCGGCGAGATCGTCGACGTGCTCGGGGTGCTGCGTGATCCAGTCCGCCGCGGTCGCTTCCATCGGCGACAGCGGCAGTCCCTCGCGCTGCTTGCGCCAGGTCTCGCAGAAGAAGCTGCGCACGTCGTGCTGGGAAGGCTGGAACATCGGGTCGATTTTTGCATCGTTCGACTTAGGCGAACGATCACTACGAATAATCCGCGGCCGGTAGCGGGCCATCCACAGAAGAATGCTTCATCCGCAACCAACGCCTCCACGGCACGCAGGAACATCATGAACGTCACAACCGAACAGCTCTTCGACAACGCCCGCACCCACAATGGTTTCGCGCCCGAGCCGATCCCCGAAGCGACGCTGCACCAGCTCTACGACATGATGAAGTGGGGCCCCACCTCGGCCAACACCAGCCCGGCGCGTTTCATCTTCGTGACCACGCCCGATGCCAAGGCCAAGCTGCTCGCTGGCATGTCGCCGGGCAATGTCGAGAAGACGACGCTGGCACCGGTCTCCGTGATCGTCGGCATGGACATGGCGTTCTACGAGAAATTGCCGCAGCTGTTTCCGCACGCCGATGCAAAGGCCTGGTTTGTCGGCAACCAAGCGATGATCGACGCGACGGCGTTTCGCAACTCCAGCATCCAGGGCGGCTACTTCATCCTGGCCGCGCGCGCACTCGGCCTGGACTGCGGGCCGATGAGCGGCTTCGACGCCGCAAAGGTCGATGCCGCGTTCTGGGCCGGCACGACGATCAAGACCAACTTCATCGTCAACCTCGGCCGTGGCGACGCAGCGAAGCTGTTCGGCCGCAGCCCGCGTCTGACATTCGACGAGGCCTGCCAGATCGTTTAACCGTGTGATCACCGACCCCTGGGTTTGCGCCGTCGCCATCGCGGCGGTGTCGCTCATGGGTTTGTCCAAGAGCGGCTTCGGTGCAGGCTTCGGGTCGCTCGCGGCGCCGCTGCTCGCGCGCGGTGCCGGTGCCGCTCGCGCCGATCGGTGTGTGGACCGGAGTGCGCATGGTCATGCACATTTGCGTACAAGCCGTTCTACCAGCTCGCCTACGGCGGGATCTTCCTCACCGGCGTGAAGCTGTTGTGGGACGGGCTGCGCCGAGCGGGGCTTGCCGGCACTCAGGTGCAACAATCCCAATCGTGACAAGCAAAAAGCGCGGCTGGCTGGCCCTCGCCATCGAACGCATCGATGCCGACTTCAATCGTTCGGCGGATACGCACCTGATCGCGTTTCCAATGCCGGAGTTCGAGGGCATCGATGTCTACCTCAAGGACGAGTCCAGCCACCCCACCGGCAGCCTGAAACACCGGCTGGCACGTTCCCTGTTCCTCTACGCACTGGCCAACGGTTGGCTGCACGAGGGCAGCACGGTGATCGAGGCCTCGAGCGGCTCCACCGCCGTGTCCGAGGCGTACTTCGCGAAGCTGCTCGGGCTGCCATTCGTCGCCGTGATGCCGCGTGGTACCTCGCCCGACAAGATCGCTGCGATCGAGTTCTACGGCGGCCGCTGCCACCTGGTGAGCGACGCCAGCGAGCTTCAGGCCGAATCCGCGCGAATGGCCGCTGCGACGGGCGGGCATTTCATGGATCAGTTCACTTACGCCGAGCGTGCCACTGATTGGCGCGCGAACAACAACATTGCCGAATCGATCTTCAAGCAGATGACGCACGAGCCGCACCCCGTTCCGAGCTGGATTGTGTGCGGCCCCGGCACCGGCGGCACGAGCGCAACGCTCGGGCGGTTCGTGCGGTATCGGCGCTACCCCACCCGTGTCCTGTGCGTCGATCCGGAGCACTCGGTCTTCTTCGACTACTACTGCAGCGTGCTGGCGGGGATGCCGGAGCCAGGCCTCGGTCTGAGTCGCGGGTCGTGCATCGAAGGAATCGGCCGCCCGCGCGTCGAAGCCAGCTTCATCCCCGAATGCGTGGACGCGATGATCAAGGTGCCCGACGCACTGAGTCTGGCCGCCATGCGTTTGGTGAGCGCCCGGCTCGGCCGCCGTGTGGGCGGATCGACGGGCACGAATTTCATCGGAGTGCTGCGGTTGGCCCAGCAACTGCGCGCTGCCCACCGGCTTGCTTCGATCGTCACCATCCTGTGCGACAGCGGCGAGCGCTACGCCCACAGCTACTATAACCCCCAGTGGTATATCGCGATGGGCATCGACACGTCCGGCGCAGATGCCGCGCTTGCCGACATGCTCGCGAACCGTGCCCCAGCGCCCCTGCCATGCGCCGGGGATTGGTAGCTCAGCGATCGGCGCCCGACTTCATCGTCGCGTCCCCGGCGAGAGCCCCTCGACAAGCGACAGGCGCCCGTCGACAGCGCGGTGCCTGGGGCGATGACCTCGATGCTGGCCATGCGGGTGTTGTTGGTGGCGCCGCCGACGCGTAACACCGCGCGCTCGCTGCGCAGCTCAACTGCCCGCAGCTCAACCGCCCGCAGCCCGCTGCCGGCTGCCGGCTGCCGGTAGCCGGCAGCAGGTACCGTTCACGAACACTGTGCGACTGGCATCGAGCGCGGGTGCATCGACGCGCAGGCACTCCACACCCGCGCCGGGCCAGTGCAAGCGCAGATCCTTGATGCCGCTGACGAGATCAGCGTGTAAGCGACAGGCGTGTGGCCGGGCGCGTCAGCGTGCGCTTAGATTGCGCGTTGCCGATGACGAGTTGCACGTCGACGCGCTGCGTGGCCGGGAAGGCTGCGAACAGGCCGATGTCGACGAACGCTGGTTGGCCCTTCTTGCACTTGAACGAGAAGCTCGCGTCGATGTCGGCGTGGCCGGTCTCGGCCTGCTCGGCACCCGGCTTGCCGCCCTCGAGTGCGGCTGCGTTCAGCTCGATCGGGCCCGGCGTGCAGCCGGCTGCGGGGTCGATCCTGAACAGCGTTGCCGCGGCATTCAGGGTGGCGAGCGCGGCATCGACGCGCTGGCGTTCGGCATCGGTGCGCGGCGCGCGCTCGAAGCCGATAAGGTTGGCCAGGGGCGACTCCATCAGCAGTGTGAATCGACCCGGCTCGATCGCCACATCGAGCCTGACGACCCCATGCTCGTGCGGCCCCTGCGCCAGTGCGTTCGTGCCCAACAACAGCGTGCCGATTGCCGTCAACAAGCGCAGTCCCATTCAGCTCCCCAGTCTGTCCGCGACCGCATGCAACACGACCACGAACGAAAGAATCACGACGAACCAGCCAATGCCGCGCCGAAACCGCGCGGTGGCTGCTTCGCTGCGCGCGCTACCGAGCACGCGGCACAGCAGCTGCGAGCTCGCCGTACTGGCGATCAGCATACCGCCCGAAAACAGCAGGCCCGCGACCAGCCCGGCCCACCAGCCGCCGCGGTTGGTCGCGAACACGCTCCACGCCGAGACGTGTGCGAGCGTGTCGATCACGAGCGCGAACAGCAGCCCGACCATCACCGTCGACCACAGATCGGTGCGCTCGCGCAAGCCCGCTGGCATCAGGCGCATGCGCACCGAGGCCGGGCGATAGGTGCCCGGCGCGAGAAGCGCGCGCAGGTTCCAGGCGCCGAGGAGCGCGAGCAGCACGATCGGCAGCCAGTCGGTGATCGCGACCAGCAGCGGCGGCAGCGTAAAGGTCGCGGCGACCAGGCTCACGACGAGTGCGAGCAGCGCGATCGCCGCCCCGTGGCCTAGCGCGAACAGGCTGCCGGTCCAGGGTGCGTGCGGCTCGTGGTGATCGAGCGCGCGCAGCGTCATGCCGTCGATCGCGGCGATGTGGTCGGGCTCGACGCCGTGGCGC